>NZ_JBVVQR010000010.1:68920-167444 GCF_055811535.1 Mesorhizobium sp. WSM4816
CCCCCGCCGGCGGGCCTGGGGCGCGGGGGGGGTGGGGGGGGGCGGGGGGGGGCCCCCCGCCGCCCCCCGCCCCCCCCCCCCCGGCTTGTTTTTGCGATGCGCGGCTGGCAGTAGTTTCCGGGATTGACTTTCCGTCGGAGCCATCTGGCGGACCTTGCACTGTCCCGGAATCCCAAACATGCCCTTTTCGATCGCGACCTGGAACATCAATTCCGTCCGCCTGCGCATGCCGCTCGTCGAACGCCTGCTTGTCGAACAGGCACCGGACGTGCTCTGCCTGCAGGAAACCAAAGTTCCGGACGAACTGTTTCCCGAGAAGGCGTTTCGCAAGCTCGGCTATCAGCACATCGCCTTCCACGGCCAGAAGGGCTATCACGGCGTGGCGACGGTGGCGCGCCGGCCGATCGCGATTGTCGAAAAGCGCCGCTTCTGCGAGATCGAGGACTGCCGACATCTGTCGGTCACCGTGCGGGCCGGCGGCAAGGCGATCCTGCTGCACAATTTCTATGTTCCGGCCGGCGGCGACGAGCCCGACCCCGTTATCAACCGCAAGTTCAAGCACAAGCTGGATTTCGTCGCCGAAATGAACGCCATCCGCGCCGAGCACGACGAAGTGTCCGGCTCGATCCTGGTCGGTGACCTCAACATCGCGCCGCTCGAGCACGATGTCTGGTCGCACAAGCAGCTCCTGAAAGTGGTCAGCCATACGCCGGTCGAGACGGAAAATTTCGAGGCGATGCGGCTCGCCGGCGACTGGGTCGACCTGATGCGGCTCAACGTGCCTTACGAGCAGAAGCTCTACACCTGGTGGAGCTATCGCGCGCAGGATTGGCAAGCGTCGGATCGCGGCCGGCGGCTCGACCATGTCTGGTCGTCGCCGAACCTGGTGCCGAGCTTTGCCGGCTATGAGATCCTGCGGCCGGCGCGCGGCTGGCAACGGCCGTCGGACCATGTGCCTGTCATAGCGCGGTTCGACCTGGATTAGCCTCCACGGCTTCGTCATCCTCGGGCGGAGCGGGAGCGAAGCGAACCGCGCAGACCCGAGGATCCATGCCGTTCCTTTTGAGCGTCGCGACAGCGCAGAATCTCGCGATTTCGGCGGGACAGCGCCCCTCTGTCCTGCCGGACATCTCCCCCACAAGGGGGGAGATTGGCAGCTTCGCCATCTCACATCCTATCCCCGTTCAGTCGTCGAAACGCGGCGCCAGCTTCTCGATGCGGCGGATCATTGCCAGAAAATCCTCGGAGATGCGCTGGTGCAGGTGGACCGCGATATCGGGATATTCCTCCAGGATGCGGTGGAACATCTTGCGGCTGAGCCGCAGCACTTCCGAATCGATCTCGGCGGATGCGCTGGTCAGCCGGTTGGTGTCGGCGATCAGTGCCAGTTCGCTTAGCATCGTACCGGGGCCGGCCGTGCCTATCGGGACGCGGGCGCCATCCTGCTCGCGATACAGCACGATGCGCCCGCTGACCACGATATAGGCGCAATCGGCCTCGTCGTCCTCGCGGTAGAGCTTGTGGTCGGCCTGCAGCCTGGTGGTTTCCGCGCCAAAGGCGAGCAGACGCAGCTGTTCCTCCGTGAAGCTCTCGAAGAGCCTCACGGCGGACAGGATGCGGATGTCGTCATCCAACGCCATCTAGCTGTGTCCCCGAACGGCCAGTCCAATCCCTCCATTGGAGCGCCGAGCGTTCCTTTGGACGCGGCAAAGGACGCTCTAAACGCTTTGAAATCGACGCATCGGGCTTTCCAAAAAACGAATCGGGTTTTTGGGCCGTTGCGTCAGCGAGCTCGATCCAGAACCACCTCCAGTCTCAGGATCGTACCCGAAAGCGGCGCCTCCCCTAACCGCTGATTGAATGATTAAATGTTTAAGGAACCAGCTTGTAGCCACCACTTTCTGTCACAAGAATTTCTGCGTTGGAAGGATCGCGCTCGATCTTCTGGCGCAGTCGATAGACATGGGTTTCCAGCGTGTGCGTGGTGACGCCGGAATTGTAGCCCCACACTTCCTCAAGCAGCACGTCGCGCGTCACCACCTTCTGGTCGGCGCGATAGAGATACTTGATGATCGAGGCTTCCTTTTCGGTCAGCCGCACCTTGGCGCCGCGCTGGTCGATCAGAAGCTTCTGGCTAGGCTTGAAAGTGTAGGGGCCGACCGAAAAGGTGGCGTCTTCGCTCTGCTCATGCTGGCGAAGCTGGGCACGGATGCGGGCCAGGAGAACCGCGAAGCGGAACGGCTTGACCACATAGTCGTTGGCGCCGGCTTCGAGGCCGAGAATCGTGTCGGAATCGGTGTCGTGTCCCGTCAGCATGATGATAGGCGACTTGTAGCCGCCCTTGCGCAGTATCTTCACCGCCTCTCGGCCATCCATGTCGGGGAGGCCGACATCCATGATGAGCAGATCGATGATGCCGCCGCGGGCCGTGGCGATGCCTTTGGCGGCGGTTGATTCCTGCAGGACGTCGAATTCTTCATAGAGAGACAATTGCTCGACGAGCGTGCCGCGCAGGTCGTCATCGTCATCGACGATCAGAATGGTGCGTGAAGTCATGGATCAATCCGTTGTTTTGAAAAGAAAATTCAGTTGACCGCTGCCTGTTTATGCGGAAGCTGACCGGCACAACAGCCGATCACAATGATTTGTTCCGTGGCACGATCATACAAGAAAAAACGCGCGTGCAATGAGGCGAGCGCATTTTTGCGAAAAGGGCTTCGTGTTCTCACCGTGCGCGCCAGGCCCGGCCACCCCAGCCAGGGACTTCTGCAGGCTGGCAAACTGGTGTTTTCCTGTGCGCTGGGGCGCGGCGGCATATCGGCCGGCAAGCGCGAAGGCGATGGCGCCACGCCGCTTGGGTCGATGCGGATACTGTCGGGATATTTCCGTAACGATCATTTTCCCGGCGGCCGCAAAACCCGGCTGGCGATGGCGCCGATCGGTCGCGATCTTGGCTGGTGCGAAGTGCCTGAGGACCGCAACTACAACCGTCCGGTCAAGATTCCCTATGGCGCCAGCCACGAGCGGATGCTGCGCGCCGACCGCCTTTATGACGCCTGCCTGGTGCTCGACTGGAACATTGCGCCACGTCGCCGCGGACGCGGCAGCGCCATCTTCTTTCATTTGGCCCGCCCCGACTTCACACCGACGCAAGGCTGCGTCGCGGTGACAGCACGCACGATGGCCCGGCTGTTGCCGCTGCTGTCGGACCGCACGGTGATGAGGGTGGTGAGGTGAGGGAGTAGGGAGTAGGCAGTAGGCAGTAGGGCAGTAGGGCAGTAGGGCAGGAAGAAAGTGTCAGTAGGGTTGCGCAGGCGCGCCCACTTGCCTTTTTCTTTGCCTACTGCCTACTGCCTACTGCCTACTGCCTACTGCCCTATTCCTCTGCCAGCCGATGTCGAGCAGACCCAAGCGGCCGAGTTCCCGGTCCATCGCGCGCGCGACATCCTTGCGCTCGGCGCCGATGTCGCGCAATTGCCGGTCCGAAAGGTCGTCGACGTTCTCGGGCGGGAGGTTGACCGCCATTTTTGCATGGCGGAACCAATCAGACACCGCGCGCAGCCAGGCCGGGCGGATGGTTACAGGACTCAAGACGATGTGAGACATGGTGCAATCCGGCTTCTCCGGACATCAAGTCCGGTTTGATGCTTGTTCGATGGTCACATCATGACTGATTGAAATTAAAACGAGAAACGAGTAGTTTTCTCTGCATCTTCAAGTTTTGTTTGAGGATTGAAAATGCTCGACCGGCCTCTCCTCGTCCTATTCTGATGGCGCGCCTGCTGCCAGGAACCCGTGCACTGAGGACGCTGGAAGCAGCCGCCCGGCACCTCAATTTCACCCGCGCCGCGGACGAACTTGGCCTGACCCCGGCCGCGGTCAGCCACCAGATCAAGGAGATCGAGGATCAGCTCGGCATCGTGCTGTTCACGCGCACCAGCCGCACCATCCGGCTGACCGAGGCGGGCGCGGTGCTGTTCGAGGCCTCGACCGACGCGCTCGACCTGCTTGGCCGCGCCGTCTCACGGGCGCACAAGCTGGCGCGTGGAACGGCGTTGCTGAAAGTGACACTCGACGCCCAGTTCGCGACAAAATGGCTGATGCGACGCGTCGATGATTTTCGCAAGCAGCGACCGGGCATCGAGCTCCGCTTCGACATTGCCTCTGAATTGCGCGATTTCGACCTGGACGACGTCGATGTCGGCATCCGTTTCGGCGCGGGAAAATATCCCGGCCTTTGCACCCACCGGCTGTTCGACAACATCATCATCCCTGTGTGCAGCCCCAGCCTGCTGGCCTCCGGCCCGCCGCTGCGCGAGCCACGCGATCTCTTCCATCACACGCTCGCCCACATCGAGTGGGCGCGACAGGGCGTGACCTGGCCAAACTGGCGGATGTGGATGGCGGCGGCCGGCGTCGACGATTTCGACGACAGCCGGACGATCGTGTTCGGCACCTCGACCGACGCCGTTCAGGCCGCGCTCGACGGCAATGCCGTTGCGCTCGCCGATTTTGCCATGGTGGCGAGCGACCTTTCCGAGGGCCGGCTGATCCGGCCCTTCGAACTTGGCATCAAGGTTCCGCCCGACTTCGCCTACTTCCTGGTCTATCCCGTCGCATCCGCCAATGATCCCAGGATCGTGGCGTTCAGGGATTGGCTCCTCAACGAAGTTCACAACCCGCAGCCGGAGCCGACGCTTGGATGAGCTTCAGGTCGCCCTGAGTGATCAGCTGGCAGTCGTCGACCTATTTTCATGGCGGCAGCGTCAGCCCGCGACATCCGCCGCGCCGAACCAACCGATCACCGCGCCGATGATAAGCAGCACGCCGAGCCAGTGGCCGCAGTCGATGATGGTCAAGTCCCAGTCGAACCCTTGGTAGCGATGATTGACGGATAGCGTCGTGGCGACGAATCCGAACCAGAGAACGAAGCCGAAGACGAGCCCGGCAACGAGGCTCGGTTCGCCACCGGTCATCGCTGCGACGATCAGAGACATGACGAGCGCCATGACAATTTCCGCGACGAAGCTGATTACGAAGGGCAGCGGCGATTTACTCATGGTCGCCGGATCAAGCCTGGTGGCCTTTAGCCACTGCTTGCTCAGGCCCATGTACCAGGCAGCGCCGAACAACCACGCCACCACCGCGGGAACGATCACTGCCAGCCAGTTCACTGCTGAAAAATCCATGATTTCCTCCCCGGAAGCATGTCGCTCAAAAGCATGCCCCCGGGGCCCGAGCCGGGGGTGCCCAGCGGTTTTGGGACAACGGCATGTGTATTCTCAAAATCGAAGCGTGATGGAACGCCTGTTCGGCGATGCCGTCAAGAAAACCGCCAGACGGTGGTGCGTTTGACCAGCGCGTCTTCCAGCGCCCGGGTTACCGCCACCTCGTAGACGGCGAGCGGCTCCAGTCCAGCTTTCGGCAGATAGGAGCGGCCGGGATCGCCGACGAGGATGTCGGCTCCACGCGCCTTGAGCGTCGCGAACCATGGCTTCAGCCGGTCGGCGAAGGATTTGTCGTAGAAGACGTCACCGGCCAGGACCACATCCCAGCCCGCATCGGTTCCGATGCAGTCGGTGCCAAGAAACATTATCCCGACGCCATTGGCCTCGGCGTTGAGGCGGATCGCGGTCGCGCAGAACGGGTCGATGTCGGCGGCGATCACCTCTGCCGCGCCGGCCTTCACTGCCGCAATGGCGACAAGGCCGGAACCGGAGGCAAAGTCGAGCACGCGCTTGCCCTGCACATCAGACGGATTGTCGAGGATGTAGCGGGCAAGGCCCTGGCCGCCGGCCCAGGCGAAGGCCCAGAAAGGCGGCGGCAGACCGATTTCGGCCAGTTCGTCCTCTGTCCGCTGCCACAGATCATGCGCCTCGTCGGCCAGATGCAGCAGCATCTCCGGCACATGCGGCGGTGCCATCAGCGCCGTGTTGTCGAGGATGAAGTTTCTCGCGCTGTTTGGCGTCAGCGCCGTCACGGCGCCGGCGTTAGGTCGCCCATGCGGCAGACCTCTTTCCATTCGGCCGGCGTCACCGGCTGCACGGAAAGCCGTCCGAGTCGGACCAGCGCCATCTCGGCAAGCTTGGGGTTGGCCTTGACCTGCTCCAGCGTCACCGGCTTCGGCACATCCTTGACGGCGCGGATATCGACACATTCCCAGCGCGGATCGTCAGTAGTGGTGTCCTGATGGGCCAGCGCGCAGACCTCGACGATGCCGACCACGTCGAGCCCGTCGTTGGAATGGTAGAAGAAGCCGAGATCGCCGATCTGCATCGCCTTCATGTTGTTGCGCGCCGCATAGTTGCGCACGCCGTCCCATTGCGTGCCGGCCTTGCCCTTCGCCTTGAGGTCCTCGAAGGAGAAGACCGAGGGTTCGGATTTGAACAGCCAGTAGTTCATTTTTTTGCTCCTCCGCGGCTGGAGATCAGCTGCAGCGCCGCGCGTCTTTCAGACGCGCAAAGGACGCTGTAGCACTTTGATTTTGCGCATGATCCTTTCCGAAAATCGATTCCGATTTTCGGAGTCATGCACTCACTGGCTTGTTGAAGGTCCAATTCCATTGCCGGATTTCGACGCTTTCGAACAGCCCTGCCCTGGCAAAGGGGTCTGCCGCCGATAGCGCTTCTGCCGCCTCCAGATCGGGCGCCTCAACCACGAC
This sequence comes from Mesorhizobium sp. WSM4816, assembly GCF_055811535.1. NCBI lineage: Bacteria > Pseudomonadati > Pseudomonadota > Alphaproteobacteria > Hyphomicrobiales > Phyllobacteriaceae > Mesorhizobium > Mesorhizobium sp. WSM4816. The sequence goes on from NZ_JBVVQR010000010.1 coordinate 75,582, forward strand.
GAGGCTGCCGTTCGGCTTGCCGTCGGCATCGAGGAACGGACCGGCGAAGGCCAGCTTGTTATCGCCGTTCAGTCCCTCCAAAAAGGCAACATGCTCGGGCCGCGTATCGAGCCGCACCTGCAGGCTTCCAGGCTTGTCCTTGCAAATCAGCGCAAACAGCATCTTTCCATCTCCGGATTGTTCAACATTACACGTCGGTTTCGGTCTTCAGCGGCCTTGTCATCAGCGCCGACACAGCCTGGCGGATGGTGATCGTGCCGTCCAGTATGGCGGCGACGGCGGTGATGATCGGCGCGTCGATGTTGCGCTCGGTGACGATGCGGGCGGCGATCGCCGCCGTCGGCACCCCTTCGGCCAGTGGCAGCCCGGCAAGCGGCTTGCCTTGCCCCAGCGCCAGCCCGTAGGCGAAATTGCGCGACTGGGCGGACGAGCAGGTGAGCAACAGGTCGCCGAGACCGGAAAGTCCCATCAGCGTTTCCGGCCTCGCGCCGAAGGCGGCGCCGATGCGGCGCAATTCGACAAAGCCGCGCGTCACCATTGCGGCCTGGGCGCTGGCGCCGAGCTCGGCGCCGGTGACCGCACCGGCGGCAATGGCGAAGACGTTCTTCAGCGCGCCGCCGATCTCTACGCCGATGAGGTCGTCGCTCGAATAGCAGCGCAGATTCTGCGCCGAAAAGCGCGCGGCCAGGTCGGCCGCCAGACCCTCATTGCCGGCGGCGACCACCACGGCCGTCGGCAGCCCCCTGGCGACGTCAGTGGCGAAGCTCGGCCCGGACAAGGCGGCGACCGGATTTTTAGGCAGGATCTCTCCAGCGATCGCCGACAGCAATGCGCCGGTGTCGCGCTCGATGCCCTTGGCGCAGAGGACCAGCGGGACGTCCTTCGGCATATGGGCTTTCGCGGTGGCCAGCATGGCGCGCAGCGACTGCGCCGGCGCCACCGCCAGAACGCAGTCGGCGCCGTCGAGCGCAGCCTCGATGTTGCTCGTTGCCACGATGCCGGCCTGGAGCGCGATGCCCGGCAGATAGCGCGGATTTTCGCCACGGTCGATCGCGGCGACGGTCTCCGGGTCGCGCGCATAGAGGCGGACGAAATGACCGGCGCGCAGCATGGCCAGCGCCAGCGCCGTGCCCCAGGCACCGCCGCCGAGCACGGCAATGCGCCAGCCGCTTGGTACCTTGTGCCCGCTGCCGCTCACGCCTTGGCTCCGCGCCGGCCCGAGCCGACCATCGGAGCCGAGATGCTGTCCAGCGGCCAGCGCGAACGCGGCACGAAATCAGCGGTGTTTTCACCCGATATGCCGGCGCGCAGCCGCTCGATGCCGGCCCAGGCGATCATCGCCGCATTGTCGGTGCAAAGCTTGAGCGGCGGCGCGACGAAGGCAAATCCGGCCTTCTCGCACAGGGCTTCGAGTGTGGTCTTGATCGTCCGGTTGGCGGCAACACCGCCTGCAACGACGAGCGCAGGCTTCAGCTCGCTCGGAAACTCCTGGCGGAAACGGTTCAGCGCCCTCGAAACACGGTCATCCAGCGCATCCGCAACCGCCGCCTGGAAGGAGGCGCAGATGTCGGCGACGTCCTGGTCGCTCAAAGGGGCAATGGCCGTCGCTGCCTGGCGCAGGGCGGTCTTCAGCCCGGAAAAGGAAAAATCGGGCTGCGCCGAGCCCTTCATCGGCCGCGGGAAGGCGAAGCGCGCGGCGTCGCCGGTCGCCGCCGCCTTCTCGACATTCGGCCCGCCTGGATAGGGCAGGCCGAGCATCTTGGCCGTCTTGTCAAAAGCTTCGCCGAGCGCATCGTCGATGGTCGTCGCCCAGCGCTGGTAGTCGCCAACGCCACGCACCGCGACGATCTGCGTGTGGCCGCCGGACACCAGCAGCAACAGATAGGGAAAGTCGAGCCCGTCGGTCAGCCGCGCGGTCAGCGCATGGCCTTCGAGGTGGTTGATGGCAATCAGCGGCTTGTTCGCCGCGGCTGCAATCGCCTTGGCCGTCATCAGCCCGACGATCAGACCGCCGACGAGGCCGGGGCCGGCGGTCGCAGCGATCGCGTCGATATCGGCGAGATCGACGCCTGAATCGGCAAGCGCGGCCTCGATGATGCCGTCCAGCGCCTCGACATGGGCGCGCGCGGCGATTTCCGGGACGACGCCGCCGAAGGCGGCATGCTCTTCGATCTGGCTGAGCACGATACCGGACAGGATTTTCGGCGCGCCGCCGCCGTCCAGCGCTACGACGCTGGCGGCGGTCTCGTCACAACTCGTCTCAATGCCCAGAACGCGGATCAATTCGTTGCCATCCCTGGAGATTGTGCAACCAGGCTTTCCCCGTTAGGAGAAAGCCCAAGGTCTGTTGATATTCAGGTGATACCGGCCTGCAAATGGCGGGTTCCTGCGCTTCCGGTGCTCACGTACTCAAAGTACGCTCCGCTCCGGTTCTCGGAAACCACCATTTTCGGCTCGGCCTGACCTGAATCTCAACAGACCTCTATCTGCCGGTTATCACGGACAGCGCGCCATGCAAACAACCTTGAGAATCGGAACACGCGGCAGCCCGCTGGCGCTGGCGCAGGCGCATGAAACGCAGGCGCGGCTGATGGCCGCTCACGGCATGCCGGTTGAGGCATTCGAGGTGGTCGTCATCTCGACCAGCGGCGATCGCATCCAGGACCGGCCGCTGTCGGAATCCGGCGGCAAGGGGCTGTTCACCAAGGAAATCGAGGAGGCGCTGCTGGCGCGCCGCATCGACATCGCCGTGCATTCGTCGAAGGACATGCCGACGGTGTTGCCCGACGGGCTGGAACTGTCTGCCTTCCTGCCGCGCGAGGATGCCCGCGACGCCTTCGTCGGCAAGGCGGCCAAAACGATCGCCGGATTGCCGCACGGCGCGAAGGTCGGTTCGTCGTCGCTCCGGCGTCAGGCGCTGATCCGGCGGATGCGGCCGGATCTCGACGTGGTGATGTTCCGCGGCAATGTGCAGACGCGGCTGCGCAAGCTCGACGAGGGCGTCGCCGACGGCACCATCCTTGCCTATGCCGGGCTGAAGCGGCTCGGGCTCGAAGATGTCATCACCGACCTGATGCCGCTCGACAGCTTTCCGCCGGCGCCGGGGCAAGGCGCGATCTGCATCGAAAGCCGCATCGGCGATCTCGATGTGGAAAGGATGCTGACGGCAGTCCACGACGTGCCGACCGGGCAGGCGCTGGCCTGCGAACGGGCTTTCCTGGCGGCGCTCGACGGTTCCTGCCGCACGCCGATTGCCGGCCATGCGACAATATCGGCCGAAACGGTGTTCTTCGGCGGGCTGATCATCTCGCCGGACGGCGCGCAATCCCATGAGGTCAAGGCGGAAGGCCCGGCGCAGGATGCCGCGCGCATCGGCGACGAAGCTGCCAGGACCGTGCGGGCCAAGGCCGGCGAAAAATTCTTCGACGGCTGGGCCTGACATGCGTCGCGTCCTGGTGACGAGGCCGGAGCCGGGCGCCTCGCGCACGGCACAGCGGCTCGAGGACGTGGGTTTTAAGCCGATCCTGCTGCCGCTGACCGAAACGGTGGCGCTGCCGGTTGATCCGGACAGGGTCGCAGCCAATGCCGCGGCCGTTGCCGTCACCAGCGCCAATGCCGTGCGCCATGCGCCGAAAGAAATCAGCGCGGCGCTCGCCGGTTTGCCTTGCCATGCCGTCGGCAGACGGACAGCGCAGGCCGCCCGTGCGGCCGGGGTTCTGTCGGTCAGCGAAGGGCCGGGCGATGCCGAGGCGCTGGCGGATGCGCTGGCTGGCGATTACGCCGGACAAACCATCGTCTATTTGTGCGGGCGGGTGCGTTATTCGGGTTTCGAGCAGCGGCTGCAGTCGGCAGGCGTTCAGGTTCGCGCCGTCGAGACCTATGACACTGTCGCGCTGGATTATTCCGATGGGGCCGTTCTTGCGCGCTTGTCCGGCCTGCCCGTCGAGGCAGTGCTGCTCTATTCGGCCAAGGCCGCCACAGCGCTGCAGGCACTGGCTGGGCGGCCGGCGCTGCGTGAGCTGTTTAAAAAGACATGTTTTTTTGCGCTGTCCGGACGTATCGCCGCAGCCTTGGAGACTGTTGCCTCAGAAAAGCTCCGCGTTGCGCCGGAGCCCAGCGAGGAGGCGCTGCTGGAGCTTTTGCGGACGTCGCCTTGACCCCGTGTCATCACGCCGCCCCTTTTCACCGCTTGGTGATGTGCTAGACCCTTTCTGAACCATCCCGAAGCGAAATTTGCGGAGCCCAAGCATGGTCAAGACGCCGAAGATGCGGCATTCGAAAAGCCGTCGCGAGCCGGTGACCATCGAGCTCGAGCCCGGCGCTGTCTCGCGTGTTGCCGACGAGGATGCCGCCAACGGGCGGACCGACGAGGCGAAGGCGGAGGAGGCGGCAAGCGCGTCGCAGCCAGAAGCGCCTGAAGAACCCGTCCATGCCGACCAGACCGACATCGAGCCGTGGGAACATGCCGAAGCGGCCCCGCCGGCCGGCTCGGAACAGCCGGCAGAGGGCGACGCCAAAGGTCCCGAAGGCCCCAAACCGACTTATCCGGCCGGCTTGGAGGCATCGGCGAAGCGGGGCTTCGACTACAGTTTCGACGACGCATCGGCCAAGGACGCTTCGGCCAAGGCGGGCGCCGCGGACGCGGCGAAGGAAACCCAGACAGGGACTGAAGATATGGCAGCACAGCCGAAGCGTGGCGGCATCAACGGCATCGCCGCCGGCATTATCGGCGGCGTCATCGCGCTGGCTGCCGCCGGAGGGCTGCAGTATGCCGGCCTGCTCGGCGCGCCAGGGGCTGGCGATTTGTCCTCGGGCGGCGTGTCGCTCGATGGCGTCAATAGCGAAATCGCTGCGCTGAAGAGCGAGATTGCCGGACTCAAGGAAACAGCCGGCAACAATGACGCCACGGCCAAGGTGGACGGGCTGTCGTCAGCGCTGGATCAGGTCAAGACGGATGTCGCGGCGCTGAAATCGGCCATCGAGCAGGGCGGAGCAGGCGACACAGCCGGGCTTGCAGCCCTCGGCGACAAGGTCAGGCAGATCGAGACGGCTGTTGCGGCGCTTGGCCAGACCGGCAACACGGCGCCGGTCGATCTCGGACCGCTCAACGAAAAGCTGGCCGGGCTCGACGCGGCGGTGAAATCCGCCGGCGAGACGGCGAAGGCACAGGACGGCCGGCTTGCGGCGCTGGAACAGTCGGTGTCGCAGCTTTCCGACAAGGTCGAGGCACAGGCCGGGCAGCCCAAGGTTGCGCTCGCCATCGCCGCATCGGCGCTGAAGGCAGCACTCGACCGTGGCGCGCCATTCGCCGCCGAACTCGAAACCTTTACGGCGATTTCGCCGGATGCTCCAGAGATCGCAGCCTTGCGTGCCTACGCCGAAAAGGGCGTTCCGACCCGGTCGGAGATCGCAACCGAAATGCCTGCCGCCGCCAATGCCATGGTCGCTGCCTCCGAGCCCGTCGACCAGAATGCCGGCTTCCTGCAAAGCCTGCTGTCGAGCGCGCAATCGCTGGTCAGGGTCAGGCCGATTGGTGCCGTCGAAGGCGCTGGCGCACCGGAAGCCGTCGCCCGCATGGAGGTAGCGGTCAATCAGGGCGATTACGCCAAGGCGCTCAGCGAATACGATACGCTGCCCGAGGCGGTGAAGGCTGCCGGCGCCGAATTTGCCGGCAAACTGAAGGCGCGAATCGAGGTCGAGAAGCAGGTCGACGCGTTGATCGCCAGTGCGATGAAGGCGTGAGGGAAACCCGATGATTCGCATTCTGCTTTTCCTAGTCGTGGTTTTCGCGCTCGGGCTGGGTTTCGCCTGGCTGGCCGACCGGCCGGGCGAGATGGTCGTCACCTTCAGCGGCTACCAATACCAGGTCAGCCTGATGGTGGCGGCGGTGGCGGTCGTTGCCGTGGTTGCCGCGGTGATGATCGCCTGGTGGCTGCTCAAGGCGCTGTGGAACAGCCCCTATACCATCTCGCGCTATTTCCGCGTGCGCCGTCGCGATCGTGGCTATCAGGCGCTGTCGACGGGCATGATTGCCGCCGGCGCCGGTGACGGGGCGCTCGCCCGCAAGAAGACCAAGGAAGCGGCAAAGCTGATCCGCTCCGACCAGGAGCCGCTGATCCAATTGCTGGAGGCGCAAGCCTCGCTGCTCGAAGGCGACCATGAGGGTGCCCGCGAAAAGTTCGAGACCATGCTCGACGATCCCGAAATGCGGCTGCTCGGCCTGCGCGGGCTTTATCTCGAGGCCGAACGCCTCGGCGACCGCAACGCGGCGCGGCACTACGCCGGCCGCGCCGCGGCGATGGCGCCGCAGTTAGCCTGGGCCGCCGAATCGACGCTGGAAGACCTGACCGGGCGCGGCGACTGGGACGGCGCGCTGAAACTGGTCGAGGCGCAGAAATCGACGCGGCAGATCGAGCGCGATGCCGCCAACCGGCGTCGCGCCGTGCTGCTCACCGCTAAGGCGCAGGGGCTGATCGACAGCGATCCCAATGCCGCCAAAACCGCTGCTCTGGAGGCCAACCGGCTGCGGCCGGATTTCGCGCCGGCGGCGGTGAACGCAGCCAAACTGCTGTTCAGACAGAATGACGTGCGCAAGGGCGCGAAGATCCTCGAAACGGCGTGGAAAGCCGAGCCGCATCCAGAGATCGCCGAGCTTTACACCCACGCCCGGCCAGGCGATGCCGTGCTCGACCGGCTGAACCGGGCGAAGAAGCTGCAGGAGATGAAGAAGAACCACGCCGAATCGTCGCTGGCGGTGGCGCGCGCCGCGCTCGACGCGCAGGACTTTTCAACCGCCCGCAAAGAGGCCGAGGCGGCTATCCGCATGGATCGCCGCGAAGGCGCCTATCTGCTTCTGGCCGACATCGAGGAGGCCGAGACCGGCGATCAGGGCAAGGTGCGGCAGCTTTTGTCCAAGGCAGTGCGTGCACCGCGCGATCCGGCCTGGGTCGCCGACGGCGTCGTTTCCGAACGCTGGGCGCCGGTGTCGCCGATCACCGGCAAGCTCGACGCCTTCGAGTGGCGTGCGCCGATGGAGCGGCTCGGCCAGCTCATCGACAGTGACGAGGATGCGCCGGCCGCCGCGGTGCCGACAATTGCGGCGCCAACGAAGCCGGCAAAGGAAAATGTGATCGAGCTGAACCCCGCTGGTTCGGCCGAAAGGCCGACCGCCGCGGCGGCATCGGAAACTGGCGAAGACGATGTTGCGCCGGTCACCGCCACGGCGTCTGCCGCAGTGCCGCCGGATGGCGACGCTGCCGAACCGGCGGAGGAAATGGCTCGGCTGCCCGACGATCCCGGCGTCGATCCGGACAACGAAGAGCAAAAATCACCACGCAGGTTTCGATTGTTTTGATTTGGCTGAGCTTGAAAAGTTTGGCTGAGCTTGAAAGTTTTGGCGGATGGGAAGTAGGAACCACATGTTCGAACGCGTTCTGTCGTTTCTGAAGGACCTGCCGGGAGACGGCCGCGCCCGCAACAACGCCGATGATCCGCGCGTTGCCGCATCCGCCCTTCTCTACCATGTGATGAGTGCCGACGGCGTGCGCCAGGATGCCGAATGGGAGCGGTTCAAGGCGGTGCTGGCGGAAAGCTATTCGATCAGCGGCGACGAGCTCGACGCGCTTGCCGCTGCCGGCGAGCGGGCCGACAATGAGGCGATCGACCTCTACGCCTTCACCAGCGTTTTGAAGCGTCAGCTCGATCCGGACGCGCGAAAAGCCTTCATCGGCCTGATGTGGGAAATCGTCTATGCCGATGGCGAATTGCACGAGCTCGAGGACAATATCGTCTGGCGCGTCGCCGAGCTGATGGATGTCGAACGCCAAGACCGCGTCGAGGCACGCCGCAAGGCGGCCGCCGAAGTGCCGGGCGCGGCTGGAACATCGAGCGACGAATAGACGGGATTCCCCATGCCATCCACGCCGAGGCCGAGACCAAAAATCCTGATCGTGCTGCATCAGGAGAGTTCGAGCCCCGGGCGCGTCGGCCACATGCTTATCGAAGAAGGCTTCGACCTCGATCTCCGCTGCCCGCCGCTCGGCGACGCCTTGCCGGAAACACTGGACGGTCATGCCGGAACCGTGGTGTTCGGCGGGCCGATGAGCGCCAATGACGAGGACGATTTCGTCCGCCGTGAGACCGATTGGCTGAAAGTTCCGCTCCGGGAGAACCGGCCCTTGCTCGGCATCTGCCTCGGCGCGCAGATGCTGGTCAACCATCTTGGCGGCAAGGTCGAGGGTCATGGCGAGGGGCTGGTCGAGATCGGCTGGTATCCGCTGACAGCGACCGAGGACGGCAAGAAGCTGATGCGCTGGCCCGAGATGGTCTATCAGTTTCACCGCGAGGGCTTTTCGCTGCCGAAGGACGCGACGCTGCTGGCGACGGCCGAAACCTATCCAAACCAGGCCTTTCGTTATGGCGACAATGCCTGGGGCATCCAGTTCCATGGCGAATTGACAAGGGCGATGATGCAGCGCTGGGTCGTTCGCGGCGCGCATCGCTTCGAGTTGCCCGGCGCGCAGCCCGGTCGCGATCATCTCGGCGGCCGGCTGATCTGGGACATGCATCTCAAGCGCTGGCTCGGCGAATTCCTGCAGACGATCTTCGGCAAGCCGGCGCTGTCCTGATCTGATCAAGTTTTGCCCGGATCAGTGCGCCCTGGGATCAGTTTCGCCCGTTGAGGTGGCGCACCTTGCGCAACTGCGGGAACAGCACCGCCCACAGCCCGGCGACAACGACTGCGCCGACGCCGCCGATCACCACCGCGGGCACGGTGCCGATCAATGCCGCCATGGTGCCGGCGCGGAATTCGCCGAGCTCGTTGGAGGCGCCGACGAAAACCTGATTGACGGCGTTGACGCGGCCGCGAACCTTGTCCGGCGTCCACAGCTGGATCAGCGTCTCTCTGATATAGACGCTGAACATGTCGGCGGCGCCGAGCAAGGCGAGCGCTGCGATCGACAGCCAGGTGATGGTGGATAGGCCGAACAGCACCGTGAAGGCGCCGAACAGCGCGACGAAGCCGAGCATGACCACGCCGGCATGGTTGCGGATCGGGTGTCCGGCAAGCCAGATGGCAACGCAGATGGCGCCGATGCCCGGCGCCGAACGCAACAGTCCCAGGCCCCAAGGGCCGAGTTCGAGGATGTCGCGCGCATAGACCGGCAGCAGCGCCGTGGCGCCGGACAAAAGCACGGCGAACAAATCGAGCGAAATGGCGCCGAGCACGATCTTCTCGCTCCAGATATAGCCGAAGCCGGCAAACAGGGTCTGCATCGTCGGCCGGTCGGTCTCGCTGCGCTGGGCAGGCTTGGGGATGGTGAAGACCAGCACCGCGGCGACAAACATCAGAACGGCAGCGGTGCCGTATGCCGCTTGCGCCGAGAGCCCGTAGAGCAGGCCGCCGGCGACCGGTCCGACGATGGTCGCCGTCTGCCAGGCGGACGAATTCCAGGCGATCGCGTTGCCGAAATCCTCCGGCGGCACGAGGTTGGCGAACAGCGACGCCGCGGCCGGTCCGAAGAAGGCGCGCGCGATGCCGAACATGGCGAGCACGCCGAAGATCAATCCCGGTCCGCTAAGACCGCGCAGCGTCAGCAGCAGCAGGGCCAGCGCGCAGATCGCCTCCAGCAGCACCATCAGCGCCATGATCAGGCGGCGGCCGAAACGGTCAGCGACCACCCCGGTGATCAGCACCAGCAGCAGCGAAGGCAGGAACTGGACAATGCCGACAAGGCCGAGATCGAACGGATCGCGGGTCAGGTCGTAGACCTGCCAGCCGACGGCGACGGACACGATCTGGGTGGCGAATGTGGCGAGGAAGCGTGCCGCCCAATAGCTCAGGAAGGGTTTGTGCCGGAAGGCGGCATAGCGCCGGTCGGGCGGTGCGTGAGGTTCGGGTGTCATGAAACAGGCCCCGTGGCAAGGAAGTCGGCCGGCGGGGCACTTCCACGAGGGCGCTGGTCCGACCACAGCGCTTTTAACGCAGTTCGGTGCGAGGCGCGCGCAAAAATCGGCTCTGGATCAAGGATTTCCGGCTACCATGCTAATTGCACAGCTCGGCGGAGGTGGAAGGGTTATTAGGCGCGCAGGTCGAGTTCTCCCCGCGCGCCCCTCTTGTCCTGCCGGACATCTCCCCCTCAAGGGGGGAGATTACGTCGCGGCGGCTTTCGCCAATCTCGAGCGTCAAGGGCGGCTTCGAGCGCGTCAGACCGTGGCCTTTGGCTTCCTGGTCTTCTTGACCGGCGCCGGCGGGGCGGCCTTGCGGCCAAGGCCGATCGCCTTCGCCAACTGCGAGCGCGAGGCTGCATAGGTCGGGGCGACCATCGGATAGTCAGCCGGCAAGCCCCATTTGGCGCGGTAGGCATCCGGCGTCAGTCCGAAATGAACGCCGATATGGCGCTTCAGGGATTTGAACTTCTTGCCGTCTTCGAGGCAGATGATGTAATCCGGCGTCACCGATTTCTTGGGATTGACCGCCGGGATCAGCGGTGCTGCGACCGGAACGGCGGGCTGGCCGAGCCCACCTATCGACGCGCTGACGCTGGCGATGAGATCGCCGAGGCCGGAAGCGGGCAAGCGGTTCTTCTCGACGTAAGCGGACACGATGTGAGCGGTCAGCTCGAGAAGGTCGATGTCCTTGCGGGCTTTGTTGCTGTCGTCGGTCAATCTATTTTCTCCGTTAGTGGGGTCGCAGAATTCCTAGTCGGCAAATCTGCATAACGCAATGACGCCGCACCACGCTACACATTATTTTGAATAACAATACTAACGGCCGGGCCAGATCAACAGGTTTGGCCTCGAACCGCTATAATATCAGACAATCAGGGATTTGTCGCGCCACAGTCGAAATCCCCCTTCGAAGGCGCGTGTGTTGTCGCCACGCTCGCAACCGGCAGGCAATTCGTCGAGTTTGTCGACATTGCCGCCGCCGATGATCACATAGTCAGGCTGAAGGGCGGCGCGCAGCCGCTCGACGACGTCGAAAACGTGTTTGCGCCATTTCTTCTTGCCGCGCTTTTCAAGGCCGCGTTCGCCGACATAGTCCTCGAAGCTGCTGCCCTTCTTGTAGGGAAGATGCGCGAGCTCCATCGGCTGGGCGACGTTGTCGAGGATCATCGCAGCACCGAGTCCGGTTCCGAGACCCAGGAACAGCATGCGCCCGCCTTCATAGCTGCCGACGGCTTGCATCAGCGCGTCGTTGACCAGCTTCACCGGCTTGCCGAACTGCGTTGCGAAGTCAAATCCGACCCAACCCTTGCCGAGATTGGCGGGGTCGGCCAGTGGCCTGTTGTGGTGCACCGGGCCGGGATAACCGATCGACACGACATCGTAGGGCAAGCCATCGGCGAGCGTCTGCACGACGGCGATCATTTGCTGCGGCGTCAGGCAGGGCCCGGAATCGGCTCTGCGCTCCTCGCCGCCGGCGCTGGTGAGTATCTTCACATGGGAGCCGCCGATATCGATCGCAAGCACGATCTTTTCGCTGTCCGGTGCTTGCTTTTTCGCCGCCTTGGCCATTGCGTCGCTTTCGAGTTCATTTCGCCGGGTTGATCCAGCCGTTCGGCGGTCCGAACCCGGCCATCGCCTCGGCGGGACCCCATGCTCCCGGCTCATAGAGGTGTGGCGGCGTGGTATCGCCGAGCACCGGGCCGACGATCCGCCAGGCAAGCTCGCTGGCATCCTGGCGAGTGAACAACTGGCCGTTGCCGTTGATGGCGTCGCCGATCAGCCGCTCATAGGGCGGCATGTCGCCCTTGCTGTCGTCGAGCGCGGTGAGTTCGACCTGCTCGCCGATCATGTCGTCACCAGCGGCCTTGCGCTGGGCGCCGATCGAGATCGCCACCTGCGGGTCGATGCGGAAACGGACGTGATTCGCATCTCCGGGTTTGATCGGGTCGAAGACGTCAAGCGGCGGCCGCTTCAAACGCACGATGACCTCGGTGGCGTGCACCGGCATGCATTTGCCGGCGCGGATGAAGAAGGGCACGTCGCGCCAGCGCCAGGTGTCGACGAAGAAACGCACCGCCGCGAAGGTCTCGACCGGCGAATTCGGCGCGACGCCCGGCTCGCTGAGATAGCCTTTGAACTGGCCGCGCACGACATCGTCACTGGTCAGCGTCCGGATCGCCCGCAGCACCTGCACCTTCTCGTCGATCAGATCGTCGGCCGAGCGGCCAACGGGTGGCTCCATGGCCAGCAGCAGCAGGATGTTGAGCAGATGGTTCTCGATGACGTCGCGGATGCAGCCGACCTCGTCGTAGAAGCGGCCGCGGCCTTCGACGCCGAAATCCTCGGCCATGGTGATCTGCACGCTCTCGACGAAATTGCGGTTCCAGATCGGCTCGAGAAAGGAATTGGCGAAGCGGAAATAGAGCAGATTCTGGATCGCCTCCTTGCCGAGATAATGGTCGATGCGAAAGATCGACTGCTCGTCGAACACCAGATGCAGGACCCGGTTCAGCCAGCGCGCCGATTGCAGATCGTGACCGAACGGCTTTTCCACCATCAGGCGCGCGCCCTGGGCCGCGCCCGACTGTTCCAGGCCCTGGATGACCGTCTCGAACATGGTCGGCGGCACCGCCAGATAGTGCAGCGGGTGCTGTGCGGTTCCGAGCGCGCTTTTCAGCTTCTCGAAGGTCGCGGCGCTGCGGTAGTCGCCGCTGACATAGCGAAGCAGCGAAGCAAGTTTCGCAAAGATCTTTTCGTCGACCTTGCCAATGGCCTTGGCGATGCCGTCGCGGGCCCGCGCTTGCAACTGCTTCAGGTCCCAGGCGTCGAAAGCGACGCCGATCACCGGTTCGGTGAGCGTTCCCTTGGCGACCATGGCATAAAGTGCCGGGAAGATTTTTTTGTGGGCGAGGTCGCCGGTCGCCCCGAAAAGCACCAGCGTGTCGGACCGTTCCTGGTTCATGAGCGTGTCTTCCCCGTCACGAGCCGATCTTCGGCTTTTCGACATGGCCGCCAAAGGCATAGCGCATGGCGGATAGCAGCTTGTCGGCGAATTCGGATTCGCCTTGCGAGGCGAACCGGTCGAACAGGGCCGAGGACAGAACCGGCGCCGGCACGCCGGTGTCGATCGCCGCCTTCAGCGTCCAGCGGCCTTCGCCGGAATCCGAAACCCGTCCGCCGAACTGCGTCAGCCCCGAATCGGCCTTCAATGCGCCCGCCGTGAGGTCGAGCAGCCAGGAGCCGATGACGCTGCCATGCCGCCAGACCTCGGCAACCTCGGCGATATCGATGTCGAACTGGTAATATTGCGGGTTTTCCAATGGACTGGTTTCGGCGTCGGCCGTCCGCTGTCGCTTGCCGGCATTCGCCGACTTCAGGATGTTCATGCCCTCGGCATAGGCGGCCATGACGCCGTATTCGATGCCGTTATGGACCATCTTGACGAAATGGCCGGCGCCGCTCGGTCCGCAGTGGAGATAGCCGAACGGGGCGGTTCCGGCATCCTTGCCGGGGGCGGGCACCCCGGCATCGGCGCCTGGAGCCAGGGTGGCGAAGACCGGGTCGAGATGCTGGACCGCGCTGTCGGGGCCGCCGATCATCAGGCAATAGCCGCGCTCGAGGCCCCAGACGCCGCCGCTGGTGCCGACATCGACATAGTTCAAGCCTTTCGATGCCAGGCGCGCGGCATGGTCGACAGCCTCGTGATAATAGGAATTGCCGCCGTCGACGATGATGTCGCCCGGCTCCATCAGGTCGGCCACCTGGTCGACGACCCGGCTGGTGATCGCCGCCGGCAGCATCAGCCAGGCGCTGCGCGGCTTGGTCAGCTTGCCGACGAACTCCTCCAGCGAAGCGGCTCCGATCGCGCCAGCCGTCACAAGGGCTTCAACGCTGGCCGGGTTGATGTCGTAGACCACGCATTCATGGCCATCGCGCAGCAGGCGCCGCACCATGTTGGCGCCCATCCTGCCCAGTCCCATCATTCCGATCTGCATGTTTTTCGTCCTGCTTCTTGAGGGATAGAAGATCTACTGGCTCTATTGTTGGAGCATGATCTTTTCCGAAAACCGGTTTCCACTTTTCGCTAACGCGGACCTTCGGTTCGGGATCATGCTCTAGTCCGGCTTGTCGATAGCGACGGAAAAGTCGACATTCTCCCAACGGCCGGCATCGGGCCAGAAAAAAGTAAAGACGATCCTATTGCCCGGCGGGACATCGGCAACGGGCAGGTCCGTGAGATGGATGCCGAAGGCGTTCTCGATCGTCGCGGCGTCATGGATGGTTGCCCAATTATCGTTGCTCCAATGGACCACCGCCCGCGTCAGCAGTTCGACGCGCAGCAGCTTGCCGGCGGGCATGGCGCGGAGCTTGTGATTGAAGCGCCATGTCCGGCGCGGCGTCACGGTCCTGTCCTCGATGTAGCGTTTCACGCCTTGTGGCGGCATGTCGAAGACGGCGCCGTCTTTGAGCGAGCGCAGCAGCTTGATATGCTCCGAATGCGCCCAGACCAGAGGCATGGCGCTGCCCGATGGTCGGCCGTGCCGCAGTTCGTGTTCGGCGATGTCGGGACCATCCCAGACCTGCTCCGGCAGCAGGCCGCCAGACCCGGCAGAATCCTCCAAGGTCTTTAACAGGCTCGCTGCCTTGTCCTTGCGGTTCGCCGCCAGTTCGTAATGGGCGCGTTCGCCGACCAGCAGCGGCCAAGGCCGGCCCTGGCCGGTCCCGTCGAAGGGCGCGCCGTCGGCGTGCTCGCCATAGCCGTCGCTGGTATAGCGATACCAGACGGGGCCCTGCGGCAGGTCGCAGCGCAGCCGCGCATCGATGACCTTGACGGTGCCGACTATGCGCGGATCGTCGGCGGCCCTGAGGCCGAAGCGGACGAGCGCCAGCGCATCCGGGCTGACGATCGCCTCGGCTGGCCGGTCGCTATCGCCCGGCGGCCGGTTCTTGATCGGCACATAGCCGTCCTTCGGCGACGCCGCGCCGGCGGTGTCGGGCGGCGCGATGCGGACGTAATAGCCCTCGACGCCGACCTCTTCGCCGAGTGGAGTGCCGGTGCCATAGGTCCAGCGCTCGATCTGGTCGTTCCAGACATCGGCGGTTTCCCGCAGATAATTTGCCGGCTCTGCTTTGCCGCAAGTTTCGAACATGTCGGCCGCGGCCAGCAGAGCGGCGATCTCGACGGCCAGCGTGAACGGGCTGTAGCCGGCGTCCTCTTCCCAGCGGTCTTCGCCGGTGACCGGACCGTTGCGCACGACGTAGGAAGCGGCGCGCTCGATCATCGGCATGAAGGAGCGCAACGCTGCGTCTGCCAGATGCCCAGCCCGGCGCAGCGCATCTGCGAGCAGCAGCGGAAACGCGCATTCGTCCATCTGGATGCCCGGCCAATAGGCTGATCCGTCGAGCCAGGCGTTCTGCGGCCAATGCCCATCCGGCTGCTGGATCGAGCGAAGATAGGCGAGGATCTCAAGCGCTTGCGCCGGATCGCCGGCGGCGAGGAAGCCGCCCGCGGTTTCGACCAGGTCGCGCGGCCAGACCAGATGATAGCCGCCGATATCGTCGTCGCCCTTGCTGAAGCCCCACGGGATCGACAGGCTGGCGACGGCCGCGCCGGTGGATGAGCGATGCGTTGCCAGAACTGCCGTACTGAGGCGATAGGTGTTGATCCCCGCACCACGCCGGTCCAGCGGCAGCAAGCCAGCCTGCCACTCCCGCCATTTTTCGACATACGATTCGGCTGCGGGCTCAAAACCCCGTTTCAGGCTGGCCGAGGCATTTTCCGCCGCCTCTTGCGGCGTCGTTCCGAAACCCAGTGCTAGCAGCGCCTTCGGGTCCGCGGCCGAGAAGCCGATCTCGCCGGTCAGCGCGACATTGCCGTCCTCGGCCCTGCGGCAAGCCGGGTCGAGCCGGCCGTCACGACGGAGCTGCTGCCAGCCGTCAGAGACACCGACATAGCCGGCCGAGCATGCTCCCCAGGGCAGCGACGAGGCGAGCGCCAGGCAAACGCCACGTCCCGATGCAAACAGGACAGGCCTTCCCTCGTGGTCGCCGACCCAGGCGGTGTTGGCCATGCCGGCATTGACCAGATGCGGCGCCAGCAGCGCGTAGACGCGGTGGTCCGCAACTGTGCCGCTCAGCGGCGTGAAGCTGATTTCCTGCAGCAAAACAGGATGTTCCGGATCCGTAACGATGCGCTTTTCGATCCGGTAGCTGGCGGCGGTGTTGACCAGCCTGTAGGCGGGCACCCCATCCTCGAACGGCTCGAGGCTGTGCACGGCATCGTGCTTTTCTTCCGAGAAATAGAAGCCGGGGCCGGTGACGACCAGTCCCATGTCTCGCGTGCAGGCGCTGTCGAGGCGGGGATAATAGACCTCGTTGAGGATGCCGTGGCTGATCGTGAACCAGACAGGGCAGGCCGGCGAAAGCGCGGTTCCAACGCCGCTCTTGGCGCTCGACGTCCAGCGCGCCGGAATTCCGGGTGGGCCCAGCGCATCAGTCGGCGTCGCTGCCATCTTGATTTTGGTCTCCTGCCCCATCCCTAGACCAGGAGCCGAAGCCTTTTCAATCATTGCACCGCAAGTTGATCGTCAAACCGTCATCGATCGCTGTTGACAAGTGCGCCCATCTAAATTTGTCTGACAATATTGAAACGAGGGTCGTCATAACAGCCGCCAGCAGCCAACAACGACCAGCAATCCATGGGAGGATAACAGATGAAGAAGATACTCGTCTTGAGTGCGCTTGCGGCGATGCTCGCGTCAGGCGCCGCGTTTGCCGACACCAGCGACAAGAAGATCGCCTTTTCCAACAATTATGCCGGCAATTCGTGGCGACAGGCGATGCTCGACAGCTATGCCATCGTCACCAAGAAGGCGGTCGCCGACGGGGTGGTCGCTGCCGCGGACATCTTCACGACGGCCGACAAGGAAGTGCCGACCCAGGCAGCCCAGGTTCAGAACCTGATCCTGCAAGGCTATGACGCCATCGTCATCAACGCCGCCTCGCCGGACGCGCTCAACGGCGCCGTCAAGCAGGCCTGCGATGCCGGCATCGTCGTCGTCTCCTTCGACGGCATCGTCACCGAGCCCTGCGCCTACCGCGTCGTCGTCGACTTCAAGGACATGGGCAGGCAGGAAGTCGAGCAGATGGCCAAGTTCCATCCCGAGGGCGGCAATCTGCTGGAAATCCGCGGCCTTGCCGGCACGTCGATCGACGACGCCATCCACGCCGGGATTCTGGAGGGCGTCGCCGCCCATCCCGAGTTCAAGATCGTCGGTTCGGTGACCGGCGACTGGGACCAGACCACAGCGCAGAAGGCGGTCGCGACGATCCTGCCGTCGCTGCCGGAAATCGTCGGCGTCGTCGATCAGGGCGGCGACGGCTATGGCGCGGCACAAGCCTTCGCCGCCGCCGGCAAACCGCGCCCGACCATCATCATGGGCAACCGCCAGGACGAATTGCAGTGGTGGAAGGAACAGAAGGACAAGGATGGCTACCAGACCTGGTCGGCGTCGATTGCGCCGGGCGTGTCGTCGCTGGCCTTCTGGGTGGCGCAGCAGGTGCTCGACGGCCGCACCGATGTGCCGCATGACCTGTTGGTGCCATACCTCGCCTTCACCCAGGATAATTTCGAGGCCGAGCTGCCGAACATCCCCAAGGGCGGCGTCGCCAGCCACGAATACACGCAGGAAGACGCCATCGCGGCGATCAAAGCCAACATCAAGTGAGCGTGGCACATCCAATGCCGCGCGCGTCATCGACCGGATATCGCTAGGGATGCCCGAGACCGATGCAGACATCATCAGACTGGACGGAGCCGAAAAACGTTTCGGCGCCGTCCGGGCGCTTGCCGGGGTGGATTTCCACGTCGGCGCCGGCGAATGCGTCGGTCTCGTCGGCCACAATGGCGCGGGCAAGTCGACGCTCATGCATATGGTGGCGGGCACGCTCGTGCCCGACAGCGGTCGGATCGCGGTGCGTGGCGGCATCGAGGACAATTATTCGGTGCTGCGCGCCCAACAACTCGGCATACGCTGCGTATTCCAGGAACTGTCGCTGTGCCCGAACCTCAGCGTTGCCGAGAACACCCGAATCAACCACCCGGCGCTGCGCGGCCTCGGCTGGCGGCGCAAGGCGGCCGATCTGATCGCCGCCAAGCTCGACGAGATATTTCCGGGCCACAGCATCTCCGCCGCCGATATCGCCAGCGACCTTTCCATCGGCAGGCGGCAGATGGTCGAAGTGGCGCGCGCCTTCACGGTGACGCAGGATCCGCTCGAGCTGGTCATCCTCGACGAGCCGACATCCTCGCTCGACGCGCACACGGCCGGCCAGTTGCTGGGTTTCGTCCGGCGCTTTGTCGCCGGGGGCAAGAGCTGCATTCTGATCTCGCATGTTCTGGGCGAGGTGCTCGGGAATGCCGACCGCATCGTGGTGATGCGCGACGGCAAGGTCGTCGCGTCGGATGCGGCTAAGGCTTTCGATCGCGGCAGGCTGGTGACGACCATGGGCGGAGCGGCAGCGCGTGAGAAGATCGCGGCCGAAATCGCGACCCAAAAGCCGGAGACCGGCCCGTTACGGGTCCGGGCCCGCCCGGCGCGGCAACAGGACGGCAACGAACTTGTGGCGCATGCCGGCGAGATCATCGGCCTTGCCGGGCTTGCCGGTCACGGCCAGACCGACCTGCTGCTGGCGATTTTCGCCGCCGCGGCGCGCGCCAAGACCGGCATCGAGGTCACCGCGCCGGTGGCGCTGGTGGCCGGCGACCGCCAGTCTGACGGGATCTTTCCGCAATGGTCAATTGCGCAAAACATCGGCATCCGTTCGCTGGCGCGATTGCGCAATGGCCTGCTGATCTCGCCGCGGCGCGAAGCCGAACTCGCCGACTTTTGGCAAAAGAAAATCGGCATCCGGACGCCCGACATGAACAACAACATCTTTTCGCTGTCCGGCGGCAACCAGCAGAAGGTCCTGTTTGCCCGGGCGCTCGGTTCCGACGCCAAGATCGTGCTGATGGACGACCCGATGCGCGGCGTCGACATCGGCACCAAGCTCGAAGTCTACGACCTCGTGCGCGAAGAGGCTGGCCGCGGCCGCACCTTCCTCTGGTACACCACGGAAACCGAAGAGCTCGACAATTGCCACCACGTCTATGTCTTCAAGAACGGCCGGATCGTCGCCAAACTTGGTCGCGACGAGCTGACCGAGGAAAAGATCATCCAGTCCTCGTTCGGCGACGCGGCCTGAGATGACGGCAGCACCCGTCGAGAGCAGTCCCAAGAGTTCTTCCGAGCGAAGCGCGCTGGCGCGGGCGCGCCTGCTGCGCGGGCTGCTGCCAGCGATGTCGCTGATGCTGGTGCTGCTGGCGATCGCCTGGCTCAACCCGCGCGCCATCAGTTATTTCGGCTTCAGCCTGATGCTCAATTTGGCGGTCCCGATCGCCCTGGCGACGATCGCGCAGATGTTCGTCATCGCCGGCAACGAGCTGGACCTGTCGATCGGCACCTTCGTCGGTTTCGTCGGCTGCGTCACGGCGACGTGGCTGAAGGACGCGCCGCTGGTCGGTGTCTTGATCCTGCTCGGGTCGATCGGCGTCTATGCGCTGCTCGGCGCGCTGATCCATCTGCGCAACCTGCCTTCAATCGTGGTGACGCTCGGCATGAGTTTTGTCTGGCAGGGTCTGGCCATCCTCATCCTGCCGAAGCCCGGCGGCAAGGCGCCGGACTGGCTGCTGTCGCTCATGGCCTTCAAGCCGCCCTTCGTTCCCTTCCCGATCATTGCGGCGCTGCTAATTGCCGCGGTCGTCCATTTCGGGCTGATGCGCACCTCGTATGGTGTGATCCTGCGCGGCTCCGGCGGCAATGCCGCAGCCCTCAGCCGTGCCGGCTGGTCGCTGCTCAAGACCAAGATCGTGCTGTTCGCATTGACCGGTCTGTTCGGCGTTTTGTCCGGCATGGCGCTGATCGGCATCACCACCTCGGCCGATGCCAATATCGGCAATGGCTACACGCTGCTGTCGATCGCCGGCGTCATCCTCGGCGGCGGCGAATTCGTCGGCGGCCGGGTATCGCCGATCGGCGCGGTAATCGGCGCGCTGACGCTGGCGCTCGCCGCCTCGCCGCTGCTGACCTTCATGCACATCCCTCCCGATTGGCAGGTGGCCGCCAACGGCGCCATCCTCATCATCGTGCTGGCGGCCCGGGTGCTGATCAGCCGCAGGGAGAGGTGAGCGATGGCATCGTTGCGATTGCTGCTCGCCAAACCCTGGATCTGGTCATTCATCGGCGCGCTGCTGGTGTGGCTGGCGACGATCACCTTCACCGGCGGATATGGCGGCGGCGGCATGATCACGGCAGCACTTTCGCTCGCCGTCTTCACCGTCATCGTCGGTGTCGGCCAGATGTTCGTGATCACGCTCGGTCCCGGCAATGTCGACCTGTCGCTGCCCGCCAATATCGGCCTCGCCAGTGCCGTCGCCATGAAGGTGATGGACGGCAATGATTCGATGATCGCGGTCGGGCTGCTGGCGGCGCTGGCCTGCGGCATGGCGATCGGCGCCGCCAATTATCTGTTGATCTGGGCGCTGCGCATTCCACCGATCATCGCTACACTGTCGGCGAGCTTCATCATCCAGTCGATCGACATCAGCTATGGCCGCGGCTTGCAGATCAAGCCGCCGCCGGGCTTTGCCAGTTTCACCAACTGGCAGATTCTTGGCATTCCGGTGCTGGCGATCCTCACCGTGCTGTTCTCCATCGGCGCTGCGATCGCGCTGCAGCGCATGATCTATGGCCGTTCGGTGCTGGCGATCGGCCAGAACATCCGCGCGGCGTGGCTGGCCGGCGTCAATGTCGGCCGCATCCGCTTTCTTACCTACACGCTGTCGGGCGCGCTCGGCGGCCTCGACGGGGCGCTGCTCGCCGGCTATTTCCGCGGCGCCAATGTCGATATCGGCAACGAATACCTGCTGGCCTCGATCGCCGTCGTCGTCATAGGCGGCACGTCGGTGGCCGGCGGCAAGGCCAACGTGCCGGGTGTCTGGGGCGCGGCCCTGTTCCTGGTGCTGCTTTTGACCATGCTCAACACGTTCGGCGTCAGCGCCGGCGTCCGTCTGTTGCTGACCGGGCTGATCATCGTCGGCGTCATCACTGCCGCCGGCGGGCAGAAAGCGCTGCGCTAGCAAGCGGCGGCCCTTGGCGGCGCTGACCTGTGTCATCTCATACGTGCTTGCGCCCGCCAGATTCGCGGAACCAGCTGTCGGGATAGGGATACCACCAGTCCTGGATCGCTGGCCTGTGGTCGATGATGACCATCTTCGAGCGGCGGAAGGCATCCAGCCCCTGGCGACCAAGTTCGCGGCCGAGGCCCGACGCCTTCCAGCCGCCGAACGGCAGTGCGTCATTGTCGATCAGCGGATTGTTGACCCAGACCATCCCTGCCTCAAGCCGCTCCGCAGCCTCATGCGCCTCGGCAAGATCAGTGGTGAACACCGAGGCGCCGAGCCCGAACGGGCTGTCATTGGCAAGTTCTATCGCCTCGTCGAAATCCTTGACCCGGCAGATCGCGGCGACGGGCCCGAAACATTCTTCGCGCACGATCGCCATGTCGGGGGTGACGCCGGTCAGGATCGTCGGCTCGTAGAACCAGCCGACATTGTGCGCCGGCGGAATACGCCCGCCGGTGATCGCCTTGGCACCATTGCGTACGGCATCGTCGACCAGCCGCATGACTTTCGCCCGCGCCGCCTCGCTGACCAGCGGCCCGATCTCGGTCTTGTCGAGGCCGTTGCCGATGCGCAGCGCCCGTGTCTTCTGCGCAAACAGCTCGACAAAGCGGTCATGGACGGCATCGACGACGAAAAAGCGTTCGGCCGAGGTGCAGACCTGGCCGGTGAGATGGAACGCGGCGGTGACGCTGCCGGCGGCCGCGACGTCGAGCGGGGCGTGTCGGCTGATGATCAGCGGATCGCTGCCGCCGGCCTCGATGACGCATGGCTTCATGCGCTCGGCGCAAGCGACGGCGACAGCCTTGCCGGCGGCGACCGAACCGGTGAAGGCAACCGCATGGGTGCGATCGGAGGCGATCAAAGCCTGCGCCGTGGCCGCCGCGCCGGGCAGGCAGGAAACCAGGCCCTCCGGCAGTGAGCGGAACACGGTCATGTAATCCAGCGTCGACAGTGTCGTCGCTTCGGCCGGCTTGATGACGCAGGCATTGCCGGCGGCAAGCGAGGCGGCAACGGTCCAGCACATCAACAGGATCGGGAAATTGTAGGGCATGATGTGCACAGACGTGCCGTAGGGCTCGCAGCGCGCATACTGGAACGAACCCGCCTGCGTCGTGCCGGCGATCTTGCCGGCATCGTCGCGCGCCATTTCGGCGTAGTAGCGGAAGATCGGCGCGCAATTGGCGATCTCGCCGATTGCTTCCGGATAGGGCTTGCCCATCTCGCGCACCATCAGTTCGGCGCAGCGCGTGAAGTCGGACGCCTCGATGGCGTTGGCGACTGCATGCAGATGCCTGGCGCGGCTCTTGGCGTCGAGCTTTTTCCAGGCAGCTTGCGCCCTGGCCGCAGCGGTGAGCACGGCGTCGATTTCGCCGTCGGTTGCAGTCGCGATGGCGCCGACGCTTTCCAGTGTCGCCGGATCGATCACCGGTTTTGCCGCGCCGGTCATCGGCCGATAATCCGGATTGACGAAGAAGGCCGGCCGGTCAGGTGAAAAGTCCATGGTCGTCCTTTCAAGTCGCTCAGCGGATCATGTAGACCTTCTTGATGGTCTCGTGGACGGTGCAGACGCCCTTCCAGTCCTGCGGAAAGAACGCCGCGGTGTCGGGTTCGATCTCGATCACCTCGCCGGATTCGTGGACATAGGTGCAGCGGCCCTCTAGGAAATGGCAGAATTCGTCGCGGGTGACGTGGCAGTGCCATTTGCCTGGGGTGCAGACCCACAGCCCGCATTCGGAGCGGCCTTCCGGCCCCTTGTGCAGCAATTTGCCGGAGGTACGGGATTCGCCCTCGATCATGGTGGGGATGACGCCCCAGTCGACGAGGTCGGTGAGGGCAAGCGGCGATTTCATGATCGGGGTTGGCATGTCGTGAAGCTCCAGTGGCTGGCTTCAGGCCAGCATGTAGATATTGCGGATGGTCTCGTGGACAGTGCATTCGCCCGCCCAGCCGGCCGGGAACATGACCACCGTGGCAGCGGAGACTTCTATCACCTCGCCGTTGTCCGATCGGTAGGTCGCGCGGCCGGCAACGAAATGGCACAGTTCGTCGCGCGGGATCGCCAGCCGCCAGCGGCCGGGCGTGCAGACCCAGATGCCGGATTCCGGCTGGTTGTTCGGCCCCTTGTGGACGAGCCTGCCGGTGGAGTGCGAAGCACCTTCCAGCGCATTGGACTGTGCGCCCCAGTCGACGAGGTCGGTGCGGGTCGAGGCTTGGTGGAGATGTGGCACAGAGGAGGTCATGTGGGTGCTCCGCCGGCGCGATGCATGACTTCGCGATCGTCTCGCTCTACGGCGCCCCCCTCTGTCCTGCCGGACATCTCCCCCACGAGGGGGGAGATTGGCAGCTCTGGCGGCGGCACTCTTCTTGCGACATTTGTGATTGGCGAAATCAGTGATGACGGCCAATCTCCCCCCAAGTGGGGGAGATGTCCGGTAGGACAGAGGGGGGCGCGAAGGAACGCCATACCCATCCGCCCGGTCACAGCAGCTCCTCCAGCAGCCCGGCCGCCTTCTCCGGGCCGTTCTGCGATTGCATCTGGGCCGATGTCTTCGCCAGCTTGACCTTGATTGCCGGGTCGGTCAGGCAGGTTTCGATCTTGGCGATCAGCTCGGCGTCGCTCCAGTCGTAGCGCGGCATGCCGAAGCCGTGGCTGGTCTCCTCGACCCGGGTCGCGTTGTCGTGGCCATCCCAGACATAGGGCATGATGATCGCCGGCTTGCCGAAGTAGAGACACTCGGTGAACGAGTTGTTGCCGCCATGGTGGATAACCGCATCGACCTGCGGGATCACCGAGGGCTGCGGAAACCAGCTCTCGACGATGACATTGCCGGGCACTTGCGCGTATTGGTCCTTGTAGCCGCCGACATTGACCAGCGCCCGGTAGCGAGTCTCGGCCAGCGTCGCGATGATGCGCTTCAGGAGATCGACATCGCTGGCGCCAAGGCTGCCGAACGAGACGTAGAGCAGCGGCCCGTCATTATTCTCAGCAAAGGTCGGCACGGTGTAGGGCTTCTCCTGCCGCACGCAGCCTTCCAGATACTGGAACTTTGCCGGGTCGAGCGGATGGCGGCGCTTGAACTTTGCCGCCTCGGGATAAAGCAGCAGGTTGAGGTAAGGCGAGGCCTCGAAGAACTGGCCGATCGGATACGGCGCTTCGTTGTTGGCTTTCAAAAACGTATTGAAGTCGTCATGGATCGGCTTGATGACCGCGTTGAAATGGTCGCGGTAGCGCTGATGGCAGGCGTGGTCGTTCTCGCCGCAGCCGGACAGATGCGGCGGGATGTCCTCGTCCTCGATCTCGTTTTCCGAGCAGGAGATGACGCGCACCCATGGCTTGCCATACTGCTTGATCGCCGGGAACAGGATGACGTTGTCGACGCAGATGACGTCGGGCTTGATCGTCGCAAGCACGCCGGGCAGGTCCTTCTCAGCCCATTTGGCGCTGTCGACGATCGCCGTCCAGCAGTCCTTCACGTAATTGTCGACCTGGTCGTAGGGCGATTTGCGAAAATTCGGGATGTGGCCGTTGATAAAGTCTTCCCAGAACTTGGCCATCTGCTCGGGCGGCATCGGCTCGGACAGGTTCACCGGATGCGCCTCGAAGCCGTAGCCCTTGTAGACGTCGACGAAGCCGGGGTCCGACAGGAACACCGCTCTGTGACCGCGCGCCTCGACCGCCTGGGCGATACCGACGGAGTTGAGCGCCGGGCCGTAGGCCGCTTCCGGAAAAAACGCGATGGTCTTCTGCGCCATGAAAGTTCTCCTTCAATCAATCTGCGAAAATTCTGACGTCGGCGGCATCCCAGCCGAGTTCGACCGCATCGCCCGACGCGACCGGGCGGCGGTCGGCGGCGTCGGCGGTGACGCGCACCAGGAACGGTTTTTGTGACAGAGCGGTGCGGACATGCAGCTGCAGGTCGAGCCCGTGATAGGCGAGCGCCTCGACGATGCCGGCAACACGGTTGGCCGTCTCTGGCGGCGGGAACAGCCGGATGCGCTCGGGCCGCACCGAAGCGACCGCCGCAGCGCCGGGCGAAAGTATTTCGGGAACCATGCCTGATATCCGCGCACCATTGGCTGCCAGCACGCCATCGTTGGCGGCTTTGCCCGGCACGAAATTCATGACGCCAATGAAGTCGGCGACGAAACGGTCGGCCGGATGTTCGTAGACCGCATGCGGCGTGTCGCATTGCAGCAGCTTGCCGTCCCTCAGCACCGCCATGCGGTCGGCCATAACGAGCGATTCCTCCTGGTCATGGGTGACGATGACGAAGGTGATGCCGACTTCGTGCTGCAGCCGCTTCAGCTCCAGTTGCATGGCGCCGCGCAATTTCTTGTCGAGCGCACCGAGCGGCTCGTCGAGCAGCAGCAGCCGCGGCCGCTTGACCAGCGCCCGGGCAAGCGCGACGCGCTGCTTCTGGCCCCCCGACAATTGCTCCGGCTTGCGGTCGGCGAAGGCGACAAGCTCGGTCGTCGCCAGGATGGCGTCGACGCGGGAGCGGATTTCGTTTGCCGGCAAGCGCTCCATTTCAAGGCCGTAGGAAACATTGGCCCGGACGCTCATATGCGGAAACAGCGCGTAGGACTGGAACATCAGGTTGACCGGCCGCCTGTTGGGCGGGGTTTTGGCGATGTCGCGGCCGTCGAGCAGGATGCGCCCCTCATTGGGCGTCTCGAAACCGGCCAGCATGCGCAGCAGCGTGGTCTTGCCGCAGCCGGAAGGTCCGAGCAAGGCGAAGAACTCGTTCTCGCGGATATCGAGCGAGATGCCGTCGACGGCCGTCACCCGGCCGAAGTACTTCGACACCTTGTCGATCGCCAGCAGCGTGCGGGGCTCGCTCATTGGCCGATGACTCCGCGGTTGAGCCGCTGCGACAAGGTCAGCGCGGTGATTGAGACCGCCATGACTATGGTCGCCAATGCATTGATCTCCGGCGTGATGCCGAAGCGGATCATCGAATAGATCTGCATCGGCAGCGTAGTCGAGGCGCGGCCGGCGCCGGCCGTGAAGAAGGCGATGATGAACTCGTCGACCGAAAGGGTGAAGGCGAGCAGCGCGCCGGCGACGACCGCAGGCAGGATGACCGGCAATGTCACCCGCCTGAAGGTGGTGAGCGCGGAAGCGCCGAGATCGGCGGAGGCCTCGACGATCGACCAGTCGAAGCTTTTCAGCCGCGCGCGCACCACCGAGCAGACGAAGGCGAGGTTGAAGACGACATGGGCGAGGATGATGGTGTGCAGGCCGAGCGTGAAATCGAGCATGGAAAAGAAGCTGAGCAGCGCCACCGCCAGCACGATGTCGGGAATGATCATCGGCGCAAAGATCAGCGCCTCGAGGCCGCTTCCGTACTGCCGGCGCATTTCGACGCCGATGGCCAGCAAGGTGCCGAGCAGCGTGGCGATGGCAGTCGAGACCAGCGCCACGATCAGCGTGTTGAGGGCGGCGGAAAGGATCGCGGCGTTTCCGGCGAGCGAGGCATACCATTTCAGCGAAAAGCCCGACCAGATGGTCGGCAGCCCGCCTTGGTTGAACGACAGCGCCACCAGTACGGCGATCGGAATGTAGAGGAAGGCGAAGACGAGGACGAGTATCGTTCGCAGGCCGAAGATGCGCGCTGGCGATGAAGTCATGGCTGACGTCCGATGGTCTGGAGGCAAGCGAGCGGCGAGCGTCCTTCTCCCGGTTTATGGGGAGATACCGGCAGGCAGATGAGGGGCAGCGCCCAACGTTGCCGGCATTTGCGCCGCCCCTCATCCGCCCCTTCGGGGCACCTTCTCCCCGTGAACGGGGAGAAGGGAAAGAAAGGGGAGCGCTCAGTCATCGGCGCCTGCTTTCGCTTCGGCGATACGGCCCGCGGCGCGATCGGCGGCCAAGGCCTGCGCCGTCAGCACCAAAAGCATGATGGCGATCAGCGCCATCGCCAGCGCTGCGCCAAACGGCCAGTCATTGGCGGTCAGGAATTGGTCGTAGACGAGATTGCCGATCATCTGGAAGCGGCCGCCGCCGAGCAGTGCCGGCGTGACGAAATTGCCGATCGACAGCACGAAGACGAACACCGCCCCAGCGGCGATGCCCGGCACCGTCAGCGGCAGGATAACCCGGCGAAATGTGGTCATGGCCGAAGCGCCGAGATCGCGCGAGGCCTCGGCCAGCTCCGGATTGAGCCGCGACAGCGGCGCGTAGCAGGCGAGGATGACGAAAGGCAGGTAATTGTAGACCAGACCGGCGATGACGGCGCCTTCGGTATAGAGCATCGACGGCGGCTCGTCGGTGTAGCCGAACCAGCGCAAGAGCTGGGTGATCAGGCCTTCGCGGTTGAGCAGCACGATCCATGCATAGGTGCGGATCAGGTAATTGGACCAGAAAGGCAAGACGGCGAAGAACAGGAACACCGGCTGCCACCGGCGCGGTGCTGCCGCGATCGCATAGGCAGCGGCATAGCCGATCACCACCGCGAACAGCGTTGCCGTGCCGGCGATGCGCGCCGAATTGAGGAAGATGCCGGCATAGAGCGGGTCGAGCACCAGCCCGAAATTCTCCAGCGTGAAGGTGTATTCGATGCCGCCATAAATGCCGCGCCGGAAGAAGGCGAGCGCCAGCACCAGCGCGCATGGCACCACCATCAAGGCAGTGAGCCAGGCCAGCGCCGGCGCCATCAGCAAGGAGGAGCGGGAGGGTGCGAACGATCTCATGTCGCACCCTCCTCTGGCCTTGAGGCCATCTCAAAGGCATCGAAATTGTGTTTGGACAAGCGCCCCCTCACCCGGATTGCCAACCGAATTGCGAAGGGCAATTCGGGGCAATCCGACCTCTCCCCGAGGGGAGAGGAGGTCGCCGACCTTGGCGTCAGCCTCTTCTCCCCAGCGGGGAGAAGGTGGCCGCGAAGCGGCCGGATGAGGGGGTGCTGCGCCGGAGATTGGCGAGCGGCTGCAAGCCAGCCGATCTCCCCCCTTGAGGGGGAGATGGCCGGCAGGCCAGAGGGGGGCGTGAAGGAACGCAAGCCTGATTCCAGATGCCGAAACTACTGCGCCGCCTTGATCTCGCTGACGATCTTCGAATAGTCACGCTGGGCGTCGCCGACGTCGCGCAACTGCTCGAACTTGACCAGCTCGGCCACAGGCATGCTCATATTTGGGAATTTGGCGAGGAAATCCGCCGGCAGGCTTTCCATAGCCGGCTTGTTCGGCACCTTGTAATCGATGTTCTGAGCCGCCCAGGCGTGGTTCTTGGCGTCCAGCATGAAGTTGATGAACTGGAAGGCGGCGTCCTTGTTGGCCGATGCCTTCATCACCACCATGGTATCGACCCACAGGTCCGAGCCTTCCTTGGGTATGGTGAATTTAATCTGCGGATTTTCGGCGATGCCATAGTTGCACCAGCCATCCCATGCCTGCACCATCAGCGCCTCGCCAGAAACCAGCTTCGAATAGAAGGTGGTGTCGTCATAGGCGAGCAAGGTCTTCTTGGCCGAGATCAGCAGGTCCTTGACCTCGGCGAGCTTGGCCGGATCGGTTTCGTTGACCGAATAGCCCTTGGCGAGCTGCCCGGCGGCAAGCAGCCAGCGGTCGGTCGCCAGCATCGTGGTCTTGCCCTTGAGCGCCTCGGACGGGGCGAGAAGATCGTTCCAACTGGCCGGCTCGGTCTTCACCAGATCCGAGCGGTAGCAGAGGCCGGTGGTGCCCCAGGTGTAAGGCACGGAAAAATTGTTGCCGACATCGTGCGGCAGCTTGGCCGCCTCGGGATAGAGATTGGCGAGATTGGGGATCTTGGCGTGGTCGATCGTCTCGATCAGGCCGAGATTGTTCAGCACTTCTGCGAACGGCGAGGAAACGAAGACCACGTCATAGCCCTTGCCGCCCGAAGCAACGAGCTTGCCCATGATCTCCTCATTGGTGGCGTGAACGACGACCTCGCCGGAAACGCCGGTCGCTGCTTTGAAGGCGGCCATGGCGTCCGGCGCCATGTAGCCGTCCCAGTTGGAAATGACGAGGTCGGCGGCGGCCGCCGGCGCCGACAGCGCCATAGCGAGGCCAAGCGCGATCGCGGAAGTTTTTAACGAACGGTGCCGCAGGGTGGTGGCGGTCATGACAGACTCCCATTCTGGTTGATCGTCGAATTCAATCAATCGTCGGACCAGCGCTTGCGACCATGCCGCCGCTTCGATCCTGTTCCCCGGTCTTTTTATTGCCGATTGAACTCACAGTACTATTGCAGAAAAAAGTACGTCAATCCATAATTTGTCAAAATCGCCGCGAAATCCAGCCGATCGCGCCCGCAAGGGCAATCGGTCAAACCGCGGCGGTCGAGCCCGTTCACGAGAAACGCCATGCAAGCCGTTGCCAGACGCCCGCGCACCAATCATCTTGATCTCGCGCAGCGCATTCTCGACGTGGCCCGGCAGCGCGGCTTTACGGCCGGCGCCCATCTCCCGGAACAGCAGATCGCCTCGCTCTGCAACGTCTCGCGAACCCCGGTGCGGGCCGCGCTGCGCCTGCTCACCGAAAAAGGCGTCGTACGCTGGGAAGCCGAATCCGGCTATCGGCTGGCCGTCGACCTCACCAAGCAGGCGACCCTTGCCACTGACCTGCCAAGCGCCGAGGAGGACGAACTCGCGGAGATGATCCTGCGTGATCGGTCGGCGCGCCGGCTGGATCAGACGGTGACCGTCGGCGCGTTGATGCGGCGCTACAGTGCCGAACGAAAGACAGTACTAAAAGCGCTAAAGAAACTGACAGACGAAAATCTTCTGGATCGCGCACCGGGACAGGCCTGGCTGTTCAGGCGGGCGCCTGACGATCCGGAGGCGCAAGGGGAAAGCTACGAGTTCCGCCTGCTGCTCGAACCCGCCGCCATTCTGGCGCCTGGCTTTCGGTTGGACGGGACCCGCGCGGCAGCCTTGCGCCAGGGCATGGAGGCGCTGCTGGCGCTGCCCGACGCCACATTCGATATAAGAGAGTTCCAGCGGCTGGACATCGACTTTCACGGCATGATCGCCGACGGCTCCAGCAACCGCTTCGTCACCGACGCGCTGTCGGACCATCTCAGGCTGCGCCGGCTGCCGGGGACTTATGCCGGCGTCAACGTCTTCCGGCTGAAGCAATCGCTGCGCGAGCACCTGACCATACTCGACCAACTGGAAAGCCGGCAGTATGAAATTGCAGCCGATCTGCTTCGCGTCCATCTGCGATTGTCCCGCAGCCAGCGACCGCAGGCGGCCAGTCGCGGCGCCCCCGCATTGTTCGGCATGATCAGCCGGCCGGATTGACGAGGACCACGAGAACAGTGACGCGCAAAACCAGCCCGACTATCGCGTTGTTTCCCGAAGCGAGCTTCGGTGCCGCGCTCAATTGCGTCGGCATCGCGCAGGCCTTGCGCGCAAGGGGCGCGCGGCCGGTGTTCATCTGTCACGCCGGCTTTTCCGGTGTGTTCGCCGACTACGGGTTTCAGGAATATCAGTTGCCGACCGACGATCCGCTGACCGACAGCGAACGCCAGAGCTATTGGCAGGCTTTCGTGCGCCGGCATCTGCCGCATTTCAGGCTGAGCCCGATCGACCAGCTCGAAACCTATGTCGCCCCGACCTGGGAAGCGATCGTCGATACCGCGGTCAATGCCGAGGCGCCGCTGCGCCAATTGCTGACCCGGTTGAAGCCGGACGCCGTGGTGCTCGACAATGTCATCATGTTTCCAGCACTTGCTGCCGCCGGCTGCCCATGGGTGCGCGTCGTCTCCTGCGCCGAGACCGAGCTGCCCGACGCCGATGTACCACCCTATCTGTCCGGTCTCGCCGCCGACGACCCCGATCGCGCGGCCTTCGAGGCGCGCTACCTGGCAGCCGTCGCTCCGGCTCATGACCGGTTCAACCGGCTTCGGACCGACGCCGGTCTTGCACCCTTGCCGAGGGGCCTTTTTCTCGAAGCTTCGCCCGATCTCAATCTGCTGCTGACCCCGACGATCGTGCGCAGGCAGCGCGCCGTGCCGCTCGACCCGGCCCGCTTCGTCTATCTCGAAGGCTGCGTCCGTTCGGAAGGGCCGTTCGACGTGCCGGTCTTTCCACGCAATGACGGGCCGCTGGTCTATCTCAGCTTCGGCAGCCTGGGCGCGATGGATGTCGGCCTGATCGAGCGCATGCTCGCCGTGTTCGACCGGCTTCCGGCCCGCTTCATCGTCAATGTCGGCGGTCTGCGCGACAGCTATCGCGCGGTTCCGGACAATGTCTATCTCGACGCCTGGTTTCCGCAGCCGTCGGTTGTCGCCAAATCCGATCTCTTCATCCATCACGGCGGCAACAACAGCTTTTGCGAAGCGCTGCGTTTCGGCGTGCCGTCGCTGATCATGCCCTATTGCTGGGACGGGCACGACAATGCGCAACGCGCCGAGGAAACCGGCGTTGGCCGCCACCTCAGCCGCGATGGCTGGAGCGACGACGAACTGGAAAACGCCATCCTTGGCCTAATGGCCGATGGCGAGATGCGCTTTCGTCTCAAGGAGAATGCAGCCACCATGGCACGGGCGCGGGGAACCGAAATCGCCGCCGAATCCATTCTCGCCCTCGTAAGGACGTGACCTGATGCTCAACACCACGACAACGGGTGCACCGCAAATGACCCCAACGGACGATCCGAAGCGATGGCTGGAGCAGCAGGGGATCAGGGAAGTCGAATGCCTGGTGCCGGACGTGAATGGCGTGTTGCGCGGCAAGGCGTTGCCAACGGCCAAGTTCCTGAAGTCGCTCGAAGACCGCGCGCTCTACCTGCCGAGCAGCGCCTTCCTGGTCTGCATAGACGGCCGCTATTCCGGTTCCAACGACGAGGGCTTCGCCTATCAGGATCCCGACATGCGGATGGTGCCGGATGTCGCGACGCTCTGCCTTGCGCCCGGCGCTGGAGCTGAAAAGGCCTATGTCTTCGCCGATGCGTTTCACATGGACGACCGGCCGTGGATGGCCTCGCCACGTCATGTGCTGAGGGCCGTGCTCGATCTCTATCACCAGCGCGGCTGGCGGGCAGTGGTGGCGCCGGAGCTCGAATTCTACCTGACTGCGCCCAATCCCGATCCCGATCGGCCGCTGATCGCGCCGGTCGGGCGCAATGGCCGCTCCGAAACCGTGCAGCACCCCTATGACATGGCGGCGCTGGAGGAATTCGAGTCGGTGATCCAGCGGCTCTACGACTATGCCGCAAAGGCCGGGTTGCCGCTCGATACGCTGATCCACGAATCAGGCACGGCGCAGCTGGAGATCAATTTCCTGCATGGCGACGCGCTGCCGCTGGCCGACAAGGTGCTGCTGTTCAAGCGGATGACGCGCCAGGCCGCGCAGGACAATGGCATGCATGCGACCTTCATGGCCAAGCCGATCGCCGCACAAGCCGGCAGCTCCATGCATCTCCACATGTCGGTCATCGACGAGGCCGGGAATACGCTGTTCGCCGGGCGTGACGATGCCGACACCGAGATGTTCGGGCATTTCATCGGCGGCCTGCAGAAATACATTCCGGAGGTGATGCCGCTGTTTGCGCCGAACGTGAATTCGTTCCGCCGCATCCGGCCGAACCACAGCGCCCCCGCCAACATCGAGTGGTCGCATGACAATCGCTCCTGCGGCCTGCGTGTGCCGGCCGGCGGGCGGGCCGCACGGCGGGTGGAAAACCGGCTGCCCGGCGCTGATGCCAACCCCTATCTGGCGATGGCCGGCTCGCTGCTCTGCGGCTATCTCGGCGTCGAGGAAAAGCTCTCGCGTTCGCCCGAGGCATCGGGCAACGCCTATCGCAGCAAGAGCACGCTGCCGAAAACCATGGAGGAGGCGCTCGACCGTTTCGCCGCCTGCAGTCCGGTTCGGGACTTGCTCGGCGAGGATTTCGTCCAGACCTATTTGCGCGTCAAAAGCGTCGAGCTCGACCTGTTCCAGAGCGTCGTCACCAGCTGGGAACGCGACCACCTGCTGCTCAAGGTCTGACTATGAGCTTGGATTCTGGGGGCTTCAATTCCGGCCTGGACATCGGCAGATCCTACTATGTCGCGACCGCCAATCCGGCCCCTGATCATTCGGCGCTGCAGGGCGACGTCGACGCCGATCTGGTGGTGGTCGGCGGCGGCTGCACCGGCCTGTCCGCGGCCCTTCATGCCGCCGAGTGCGGGCTGAAGGTGGTTCTCCTCGAAGGCGGTAAGATCGGCTGGGGGGCGTCGGGGCGCAATGGCGGCCAGATCATCCCCGGCCTGCGCAAGGGCGCCAAGGGCCTGGTCAAGCTTTATGGGCCCGAACGGGCGCGGGCGCTTTTCGCTCTCGCCCTCGAGGCGCGCGGGCTGGTGCTGGACCTGATCGAGCGCCATGCCATCGATTGCGACCTCCGGCTCACCGGCCATCTGGCTGGTGCGGTCAACGGCTCCGACCTGCGCGATCTCGAGGAAGAGGCCGAGTGCCTTGCCAGCGTGATGAATTTTCATGACGTCGAGATGCTGTCGGCAGCGCGGGCGCGTGAAATGGTGAACACACCCTATCACGGCGCCATGTACGAGAAGCTCGGCGGCCATATGCATCCGCTGAACTACACGCTGGGTCTTGCCCGCGCCACGGCAGCGGCAGGCGTCACCATCCACGAGAATTCGGTGGCGCTGCGGCTGGAGCGGGAACCTTCCATCCGGGTTTCCACGGCCAAGGGCACGGTCCGGGCCCGGCATGTCGTGTTGGCCGGCGACGCCCTGCTTCAGGGGCTCGAACCGCGCGTCAACAGCCGCATCATGCCGGTCGGCAACTACATCATCGCCACCGAGCCGCTTGACGACACCAGCGACGTCATCCCAAGCAATGCCGCCGTTTCCGACACACGCTTCGTCGTCAACTACTACCGGCTGTCGGCCGACGGCCGCCTGCTGTTCGGCGGTGGCGAGCGCTACACGCCGTCGCCGCCCGCCGACATTGCCGGCTTCGTGCGGCCGCTTATGGAAAAGACCTTTCCGCAATTGCGCGGCCGCCGCATCGAGCATGCCTGGGGCGGGCTGGTCTCGGTGACGACATCGCGCCTGCCGGATGTCGGCCACTATGGCGAGGTCTATTTTGCGCATGGCTATTCAGGCAAGGGCGTGATCCTGTCGACGCTGTCGGGAAAGCTGCTTGCCGAGGCGATCACCGGCGATGCGTCGCGGCTCGATCTGTTTTCGACGCTGAGGCCAATGCCGTTTCCCGGCGGTACCGCACTGCGCGGCCCGCTCTATGTCCTCGGCATGCTCTGGTACGCCATGCGCGACCGCATCAAGCATTGAGCAAGCGATCCACTGCCGCCGTGGTCTTGCGACGGAGGGCGGCAACGCAGCTTCGCGACAAATTTGACCATGTGGACAAAGGTCGGACGCCGTTCCATAGTTCCCTCGCCTGATATCCAAAGAAACAGCCGGCTCGACACGGCGCCAATCAGAGGGGCATGCAATGGAAAACGGGAAGAGCAAAATCCAGTCGAAACGCGAAGGACTTTCGCGACGCAATTTGCTGGAACTCGGCGCGCTCGGCCTGGCGGCAGCCATGCTGCCGGGCAGTGCCTTGGCGCAGGACAAGAAGCTGAAGGTGGCGGCGATCTTCGCCACGCCGACCGAGGAGCCATGGGTCCACCAGATCCATGTCGCCCTGCAGAGGGCCGAGAAGGAACTCGGCATCGAGTACAAATGGTCGGAGAAGGTGCAGACGGCCGATTTCAGCCGTGTGATGCGCGAATATGCGCAAGGCGGCTATGAGCTGGTGCTGGGTGACGCGTTCGCTGCCGAACGCGAATCCCGCCGCACCGCCAAGCAATTTCCGAAGGTCGCCTTCCTGTTCGGCTCCGGCGCCGGGCCGGCCGAGCCGAATTTCGCTGTCTTCGACAACTGGATCCACGAGCCCGCCTATCTCTCCGGCCTGATCGCCGGAAAGATGTCGAAATCAGGCACCATCGGCGCCGTTGCGGCGATGGGCATTCCGGAAGTGAACCGGCTGGTCAATGCCTTCTTTGCCGGCGCCCGCGAGGTCAATCCTGACATCAAGAGGAAGGTCGCATTCATCGGCTCCTTCTTCGACCCGCCCAAGGCCAAGGAAGCGGCTATCGCCCAGATCGACGCCGGCGTCGACGTGATCTATGCCGAACGTTTCGGCGTCATCGAAGCGGCGGTCGAGAGGAAGATCCTCGCCATCTCCAATATGTCCGACCAGTCCAACCTCGGCCCGGACACGGTGATCACGGGTCCGGTCTGGGATATGTATCCGACGGTCGAGCATGCGATCAAACTGGTCAAGGCCGGCGTGTTCACCGCGCAGGATTACGGCGATTTCTCGCGCATGGCCAAGGGCGGCTCCTTTCTGGCGCCCTATCACAAATTCGACAAGACGCTGCCCGCCGACGTCAAGGAGCTGGTCGAGAAGAAAAAGGCCGAAATCCTCGACGGCAATTTCCGTGTCGTCGTCGACGAGAACACGCCGGTTTCGGATTGAGCGCAGTTTTTTTGGGGTTGGCGCTGCACCCCCCCCCTCTGGCCTGCCGGCCATCTCCCCCTCAAGGGGGGAGATTGGCAGCTTCGCCGACAGCGCCTCTTCTTCAGTGTTGACGATTTGCGAAAGCCGAAGTGACATCCGATCTCCCCCCTTGAGGGGGAGATGGCCGGCAGGCCAGAGGGGGGTGCAGCGCATCCCTCAAATCATAAGCCAATTCAGGAGCACCCTCGCCTTTGCCCGCCCCTCTCATCGAAATGCGTGGCATCTCCAAGAGCTTCGGCGCCGTCATGGCGAACGAGGCCGTCGATCTCAGCGTCGCGCCGGGCGAGATTCTCGGGCTGCTCGGTGAAAACGGCGCCGGCAAGACGACGCTGATGAACGTGCTGTTCGGCGCCTATGCGTCCGACGCCGGCGAGATCCTGGTTCAGGGCCGGCCGGTGACGATCAACAGCTCGGCCGATGCGCTCGCCGCCGGCATCGGCATGGTGCACCAGCATTTTCACCTGGCGCCGCGGCTTTCGGTGCTGGAAAACCTGCTGATCGGCATTCCCGGCAAATCGGGCCGGATCGACCGCGCCGGCGGGCTAGCGCGACTGGCGGATATCGGCCGCCAGCATGGCCTCACGCTCGATCCGGATCGTTCCGTCTCGGCGCTGTCGATCGGCGAGCAGCAGCGGCTCGAAATCGTCAAGGCGCTGTTTCGCGGTGCAAGGCTGCTGATCCTCGACGAACCGACGGCGGTGCTGGCGCCGACAGAGGTCGACGGGCTGTTTTCGGCGCTGCGGTCGATGACGGCCCAGGGTCTCGGCATCATCTTCATCTCGCACAAGCTCAACGAGGTCAGGGCGTTGACCCATCGCTGCGTCGTGCTGCGGCACGGCCGCGTAACCGGGCGCGTCGATGCACCTGCCAGCACGACATCCCAGGACATGGCGCGGCTGATGTGCGGCCACGAGATCGTTCCGCCGGGCAGGGGACCGTCGACACCGGGTGCCGCGGTGCTGACCCTGGACGGCATCTCGACGTCGCGCCATTCCGGTATGGCGCTGCGCGACGTGTCGCTCTTTGTCCGTGCCGGCGAGATCCTCGGCATTGCCGGTGTCTCGGGCAATGGCCAGCGGGCGCTTGCCGAAGTGATCTCCGGCGTGCTCGCACCCGATGCCGGCCGGATGACGATAGCCGGCAAAGCTGTCTCGCGGTTCTCGCCGCGCGAGGTGCAGGCGCTCGGTCTCGGGCGCATCCCGGAAGACCGCATGACGACGGGACTGGTCACCAACCTGCCGCTTGCCGATTCGATGGTGCTGCCGCGCATCGGCACCGGGGCGTTCAGCCGCAACGGTCTGCTCAGGCCCGATGCGATCCGCGCCTTCGCCGAAGAACAGATCAAGGCCTATGACATACGCTGCCCCGGGCCGATGACGCGGGCCGGAGCGCTGTCCGGCGGCAATCTGCAAAAGGCGCTGCTGGCGCGTGAGCTCGCCTTCGACCCCAAGGTGCTGATCGTGTCGCAGCCGACGCGCGGCCTCGACATTGGTGCGGCGCGCTTCATCCACGAAAAGTTCCTCGACATGCGTGCCAGGGGCTGCGGCATCGTCGTCATCGGCGAAGACCTCGAAGAGCTGCTGATGCTCTGCGACCGCATCGCGGTGATGTATGAGGGGCGCATTGCCGGCACGCTGGCCAGCGCCGACGCCACCATCGCGCGGCTCGGACTGATGATGACCGGGGCGGGGGGCGATAGTTGATGTTCCGCCTCGAAGCCCGCACCTCAACGCCCGCCTGGTTCAACCTAGCTCTGCCGTTGCTGGCCATCGGCGCGACATTGGTGCTATGCAGCGGCCTCATTGCCCTGGCCGGCGCCGGGGTGATCGAGGCCTATGGCGTGATGTTCTCGGCGTCGCTGGGCGACAGCTACGCGATCACCGAAACGCTGGTGCGCGCAACACCGATGATCTTCACCGGCCTTGCCGTAGCGGTTGCCTTCCGCGCCAAATTCTGGAATATCGGCGCCGAGGGGCAGTTGCTTGCCGGTGCGGTGGCGAGCTGTGCGGTCGGCGCCATCCCGATGCCGGGACCGCTAGCCATGCTGCTGATGGCGCTCGCCGGCGCCGCCGCCGGTGCTGCGGTCGCCCTGATCCCGGCAACGCTGCGGGTGAAATTCAAAGTCGATGATGTCGTTAGTTCACTGCTGCTCAACTCGGTCATCTTCTACGCGTTGATGGCGCTGATCGAAGGCCCTTGGAAAGACAGTTTCAGCGGCTACCCGATCTCGCCGCCGATCGAGGATTCGGCGAATTTCCCGGTGCTGCTCGAAGGCACGCGGCTGCATCTCGGCGTCGTGGCGGCTTTCGTGGCCGCACCGGTCATCTGGTTCCTGATTGCGCGCACGACGCTCGGCTTCAGGATCAGGGTGATCGGCGAAAATCCCGAGGCCGCGCGCTATGGCGGCATCCATGTCGAGCGGGTGCTGATCTCGACGGCGCTGCTGTCCGGGGCGCTCGCCGGCCTTGCCGGCGTCAGCGAAGTCGGCGGCGTGCATTTCCAGGTGATGAGCGACATCTCGCCGGGCTATGGCTATTCCGGCATCGTCGTCGCCATGCTGGCGAGGCTCAACCCGCTTGGCGTGATGCCGGCGGCGCTGTTCCTCGCCGCCGTCATGACCGGCGCCGAGGCGATGTCGCGGGCCACCGGCGTTCCGGCCTTCCTCAGCGACGTCATCCAGGGCACCGCGCTGCTCGCCATGCTGGTGGCGCTGCTGTTCACGGCCTATCGCATCCGCCGCGTCGGAGCCGCATGATGAGCGTCGTGCTCGAACAGATTTTTCAGGTCGGCTTCCTCGCCGCGATCATCCGCATCGCCACGCCTTTGGCTTTCGCGACGCTGGGCGAGATGTTTTCGGAGCGGGCCGGCGTGCTCAATCTCGGCATCGAAGGCATCATGCTGTTGTCGGCGATGACCGGCTTCACCGCGACCAGCCTCAGCGGCAGCCTGTGGCTCGGCGTGCTTGCGGCGGTGCTGACCGGTGCGCTGATGGGTGCCGTGCATGCGCTGTTCACGGTGGCTCTCGGCCTCAGCCAGCATGTCTGCGGCATCGGCGTGACGCTGTTCTCGTCGGGCCTCGCCTATTTCCTTTACCGGCTGATCTTCGGCCAGCAATCGGTGCCGCCCAGCATCAAGAGTTTCGAAACGCTGCCGATCCCTGTTCTCTCCGACATCCCGGTGCTCGGACCAGCCGTGTTCAACCAGTTTTCGCTGGTCTACATGGCGATGGCAGCCGTTCCCCTTGCCGCCTTCGTGCTCTATCGGACTCCGTGGGGCCTGTCGGTGCGCATGGTCGGCGAAAATCCGCGCGCCGCCGATTCGGCCGGCGTCGGCGTCATCGCCACTCGCTTCCAGGCGGTGATCCTTGGCGGTGCCCTGATGGGGCTGGCCGGGGCTTTCCTGTCGATGGTGCAGTTCAACGCCTTCACCTTCGGCCTCGTCTCCGGGCGTGGCTGGGTGGCGATCGCGCTCGTCGTCTTCGGCCGCTGGGATCCCTGGCGTTCGGCAGGGGCCGCCCTGCTGTTCGCCTTCGTCGATGCCCTGCAACTGCGCATGCAGGCGAGCGGGCTCGGCCATATCCCCTATGAGGCGTTCCTGATGCTGCCCTTCATCTTCACCATCGTCGCGATGGCGGTGATGTCACGCAACGCCGTCGCGCCTTCGGCGCTCCTCAAGCCGTTCCGCCGCGAAGAACGCTGACAGGGCGGGGAAGGGAATTCTCAGCCACCGCTTAGCGCCCGCATCACATTCGGCAGCGCCGGCAGCGTCAGCAAAACCGTGCCGGCAAGCCAGATCGACGCGACGACGATGCTCCTGGGGCGCGCCGACCAGCGCTCATAGAGAGCGGCCGGCACGCCGGCGAGCATGATGGTCATCGTCGACAGGATCAGCGCACTTGCCATGTAGACGATCTGGCTCAGGGGAGGCGCCCAGCCCGGATACCAGACCGGATAGAACAGGAACACCATCAGCACCCACGGTGAAAAGATGCCGTTGACGATGGCGACCGCCATGACCGGCACAAGAGCATTTCTGTCCATTGCCTCACCCCCCCTGCGAAGCCATCGGCGCAATGCCGAAATTGATCAGCAAGACGAGATAGAACACGCGCAAGGCCATAAGCCAGAGCACGCTGAAGACGATCACCACCGGCTGGGTCAGGATCGACGGCGTAATGCTCCGCACGGCCCGCAGGAACGGGTCCGTGACACTCTTGAAGAAGCGCCAGATGTAGTTGTCCCAGCTTTCGGGCACGAAGAAACCGAGCACGAGGCGACCGATCAGCGTGTACATCACCGCGGCAAGGACGAAATTCGGGATGTGGAAATACCAATAGGACCAGAAATCGTTCATGGGGGAGTTTCCAAGCAGCGGCGGCGCCGCGTTATGCCAGCGACGCCCCCGAAATGAAAGCGGGGTCCGTCACCGGACCCCGCCTTGAGCGCCGATCGCTATGCGCGATCAGGCAGTCTTTTCTTCCATCATCTGCTTGCCGCGCGGCACGCGGATTTCCTCGATGAAATCCTGCATATCCCGGGACGGCGCCCTGGTGAGAAGGCTGACGATGATCATCACGACGAAGCCCACCGGCAGACCGAAGGCCGCCGACGAAATGTTCTTCACGCCCCACCACAGTTCCATATTCGGCGTCGCCTTGTCGAAGTCGGCGCCGTACTGGGTCATGACAAGGTAGAAGATGGTGATGCCGAAGCCCGCGATCATGCCGGCGACCGCACCGGCCGAGTTGGCGCGCTTCCACCAGACGCCGAGCACCAGCGCCGGGAACAGCCCGCCGGCGGCAAGCGAAAACGCCCACGACACCATCGACAGGATGTCCGACGGCTTGGTCGACGCGACGTAGGCGGCCAGCACGGCGACCATAACCAGCAGGATGCGGGACACGATCAGGCGCCGCGACGTCGGCGCATTCTGGTCGATCATCCTGTAGTAGATGTCGTGGCTGAGCGCGTTGGCGATGGCTAGCAGCAGGCCGTCCGCCGTCGACAGCGCGGCGGCAAGACCGCCGGCGGCGACGAGGCCCGAGATGACGTAAGGCATGCCGGCCATTTCCGGCGTCGCCAGCACGATCATGTCGGCGTTGAGGTTGATGTCGGCAAACGAAAGTGCCGTCACGCCCTTTTCGGCGCAGGCCGCGACGATCGCCGCGGAGTCTGTCGCCGCCTTGCCGCAGATCTGCACGAGCGTATTGTCGGCAGCGGCCCAGCGCATCATCCATCCGGCTTTCTCGGCGATGTTCTCGGGCGTCAGACCCGACGCCACCAGGTCGAGCATCGTCCACTTGGCGAACGCCGCATAGGCAGGCGCGGTGAAGTAGAGGATGAAGATGAACAGCAGCGACCAGGCGACCGAGACACGCGCTTCACGCACCGACGGGGTGGTGAAGTAGCGCATCAGGACATGCGGCAATGACGCCGTTCCGACCATCAGGCAGAGGATGAGCAGGAAGTAGTTCTTGGCATCGTAGCCGCCATGCACGAATGGGGTGATGTGATGCACGGTGATGCCCTGCGCCGTCTCAAGCGCGGTGATGTTCGCCAGCGCCTGGCCTTGCATCAATTGTGGGATCGGCACGCCGGTTTTCACCGTCGACATCCAGATGACAGGGATGAGATAGGCGATGATCAGCACGATGTACTGGGCGACCTGCGTCCAGGTGACGGCGCGCATGCCGCCCAACATGGAGCACACCAGGATGCCGGCCAGTCCGACATAGACCGCGACATTGAAGTCGATGCCAAGGAAGCGGGCCGAGATCAGCCCGGTGCCGAAAATCTGCGCGACGACATAGGTGAACGAGCAGGAGAACAGAACGATCACGCCGATGAAGCGGGCAAGATTGCCGCCGTAGCGCGCCGACAGGAAGTCGGGAACCGTGTAGGCGCCGAACTTGCGCAGATAGGGCGCAACGAGGATGGCCACGAGCACGTAGCCGCCGGTCCAGCCGAGCACGAAACCGAGGCCGTCATAGCCGAGCAGATAGAGTGAGCCGGCCATGCCGATGAAGGAGGCCGCTGACATCCAGTCGGCGCCGGTCGCCATGCCGTTGTAGAGCGCCGGTACGCGGCGCCCGGCGACGTAATATTCGCCGACGTGCATGGTGCGGCTCAGGATGCCGATCACCGCGTAGATGACGATGGTAAAGCCCATGAACAGGTAGCCGATTACAACATTTTCGACGCCCATGGCGCTCAAGATGGCCATCAAGATGATGAAGGCTATGAAGCCGCCGGTGTAGATGCCGTAGATGCGGCCGAGATTGGAGGTGAAGTCGCCTCCGCCTGCGGTGGTAGATGTCGTGTTAGCCATTGACGTTCCCCCGATCAATCTTCATGGACGCCATGCTCTTCGTCGATCGCGTTCTGGCGCCGTGCGAACCAGAACAGCATGACGACGAAGGCGATGAGCGAACCCTGAGCGGCCATGTAGAAGCCGAGCGGAAAACCAAAAATGACGATGCTGTTGAGTTGCTCCACGAACATGTGGATGACGTAACCGAAGAATACCCACAGGCCCAGCATGGTGAACATGAGGCCCTTGGTCTTGTTCCAATAACTTACGCGGTCTGGCGTCGCCATAGCTTGAACCCTCCCTTGGTTGGCAGCTTGCGAACCGTCTTGACCGCAAGGCGCCGTTTAACGCTTGCCTCTTCCGCTGACGCGGAAGCCCTCCGGCATATGTCGCGGCCAGGTATAGAATCAGCCGACCGTAACTTTGTAGGAGTATCACTTCTTGTCGCGCCTGTTCATACGACTTTAGAATCGGTGAGAGGACTGGAGAATCGGTGGGAGGACTTGATTCGGTAAGAGGGCTGGCGGCGCGGCGTCGCGGAGGCTAAACGGTCAACATCGGTTGGAAACAAGACCGAAGGGAGAGCGCCATGGGCCTGCTGAACAATTTGTTGCCCGAGTTCCTGCG
This sequence comes from Mesorhizobium sp. WSM4816, assembly GCF_055811535.1. NCBI lineage: Bacteria > Pseudomonadati > Pseudomonadota > Alphaproteobacteria > Hyphomicrobiales > Phyllobacteriaceae > Mesorhizobium > Mesorhizobium sp. WSM4816. Next base: position 118,191 of record NZ_JBVVQR010000010.1, read on the forward strand.
CAAGCCGCAGCCGATCGTCAGCGTCGGCGAACTGGCTGACTTCATGGATTCGCGCGCCGCCTTCCTGGCGCAGAAAAGCATCGTCGAGTTCTGCCGCGTCAGAGCAGGAGTTTATTGGCAGAAGCTGTTCAGCGAGAAGGAGTTCCAGGCGGCGCTCAACCATTCACGCTGGCGCGCCTACCCTGCGTGTTACGCGATGGTGGCGGAAATGGTGGAGGGTGCGCTGCGCGAACCCGCCGGCTTGCGCCAGCGAGGCCTGCCAGCGGCGCTGGAAAAAGTCGCCCTGGCAAGCTTCTCCAAATATGCCGTTCCGGCGGGCTCGCCCGCCACTTTCTGGGAGGACGCCGCCGAGCTCACCCGCCAGCGCCTCGCCGCCACCCAGATCGGCCCGCCGCGCCCGGTGCGCGAGATCCCCGAGCCGCTGGCGCGAACGGTTTTCGAGATGGTCCCGATCCACCCCAATCTGCTGACCAACGATTACGACTATATCTTCAATTTCCTGAGAATGAATCTGCTGCGCGCGCATGAGGATTTCCTGGTGCAGGCCGACCGCAGCGCCCTCGTCGACCAATTGCTTGGCGCCGCGCGCAGCTGAGTTTGTTTACTGTCCGAGCGTCGCCGGCGATGCGAACATCAGGTCCCGCACCAGGTCGGGTGCCGACTGAAGGCGCTTGATGAGTGTCTTGAGCTGCGCCTGCTGCTCGCGCGCCAGCGCATTGATCTCGACGCGGTTGGATACCGGTATACCGGCGTAGATGTCATGCGTCTGCTGAGCGAGCAGCAAGCCGACCAGCATGGCGTGGCCGGCCAGCATCGCCTTCATGTCGGGCTCGCCGCCAATATCCAGGGCGATCAGTTGCTCGAGCCGGGCACGCGTGCTCCGCTCGCGGATGCCGTGGCGAATTGCGAGCGTGCGTGCGGTCGCGACGATTGGAAAAAGGCCATGCTTCTTGATGTCCAGCCGGCCATTTTCAAGCTGAAGGCCGCCAAAGACAGTGAAGGGATTGCCGGTCGTCATCTGCTCGCCGAGCAGCTTCGCGAACGCCGGCTCGGCGTGGGCACGGTCATAGGCATATTCGACGAACTGCGCGGCCAGCGTGGTGTCGCCATGCACCGGTCGCAGGTCGTAGACGATATCGACGTTGAGCAGGTCCTGAGGCCGCAGGCGGCGAACCCAATCCTCGACGCGCCGCTTCCAGGTGGAGAGGCTACCGCGGAATGCGGCATTCGAGGCCATTACCCCGCCTTTGCAATATGGCACGCCTGAGATGTCGAGCATGTCGGCGAGCCTGGCGCCGAGGTTCTTGAACCAGCGATCTTCGGGCCCATCCGGCTCGCCAGCTGCAAAGACGATTGCGTTGTCCTGGTCGGGGGCCATCAGGCTTTCGCCACGGCCGCCTGAGCCGAGCACGAGCACGGCGTAGGCGCAGGGCGGCGGGCCGTGGCCTTCGATCTGCATCTGCTGTTCGGCAAGCACGGCGGCGCGGCGGGTAAGCGAGCAAAGTTCGTCGCTGATGATTTCCGCCACCACGCGCGGGTCGATTGCTTCGCCGAGGAGCGAACGTACCACGCCCGGCAGCATCGACCAACTGGCCGCCAGTTCGGCGGCATCCCTGGCATGTTCGATGGTGTCGTCGAGATCGATGGCAGCGGCGGCGCGGAGCCTCAACAGGTCGCGCGCCGAAAGCACGCCGACCAGCATGCCACCGTCGTCGCGGACGGCGAGGTGGCGGACTTTCAGCCGATCCATGCGGCCGATCGCCCGGTAAGCGAAGGCGGCGGCGCGGATGCTTATCAGCGGTCGCGCTGCGATGTTTCCGACCGGCATGTCAAAAGCCTGCTCGGCGTCGGACGACATGCGGCGCAGCAGGTCACGCTCGGTAACGATGCCATACGCCTCGATCGCTTGATCCGGCGTTCCACGCTCGGACACGAGGACCGAGCTGATCTTGCGCTTGACCATGAGGTCGATGACCTGCCTTGTCGGTTTGGTCGACTTCACCACGACTGGCGGGCTGCTCATGAGGCTGCCGACGCGATGGCGATAGGCATAGGGATCAACCGGCTGAAACGCGGGAGCCTGGGGTCGCGACACCGGCTCGGCCCAGCCCGCGCGATGGCCGGCTTCGAGAGCGTCCGAAAGGGCAAGGCAGGCAACCTCGGCCTCTCCAAGTGTTCGGATGTTGCGCTTACGCAACTCCGGAATCAGCGCGGCAAAGATGTCCCCGGCCGCAATCGCATCGCCCAGAGCCGAATGCCGGCCGGTTATCTCCAGGCGAAGCCACCCGGCGATCGTTTCCAGAGAATGGTCTGCCAGATTGGGATTTGCTATGGTCGCAAGAAGCCGGACGCACAGCGCCCGAGGCTTTTTCCAGGGCAAACGGGCGCTTCGGCATTCGCGCTCCAATACCGCCAGGTCGAAGCCGATCGAATGGCCAACGAGGATGCGGTCGCCGACGAACTCCTGGAATTGTGCCCATGCATCCGGGAAGCTGCCGGCTCCGTCAACATCGGCATCGGTGATGCCATGGACGAGCGAAGCCTCGGACGGGATTGCTTCACCGGGATCGATGAGCAGATCGAGCTGAGCTTGCCGTACGACCTTGCCATGCGCGATGCCGATCGCGCCAATCTGGACCACGCGCGCCTTGGTGGCGTCGGGCCCGGTTGTTTCGGTGTCGACGGCGGCAGCCGCAATTGCTATCAGCGGTGTCGCGCCGCTCGGCGGCTTCAATTCCGTCTCCTTCGGCATAGCCGATAGCCTTCCTCTGCCGGTTGTCTTGCCCAGACAATGCCTGTCCGAGGCAGCGCCTGTCGGTGCGAAAAGGTTCGATCCGGCTTGCCATGCAACATAGAGCGCGCCGGCGGGCCGCGTCGATGGCCGAAGTCAGGCCATGGCGTTCGCAATGTTGCGCCGGGGAGTAGCGCGCCTGCACGTCCAGGCGGCACATTCGCCTTAAAGTGATTTGATACGGTCGCAGCGCTCGCACATTGTCGGCGAGCTTGCTGCCGAGGGCGCCGATGGATGAGATCAGGCGGGTTGCTGTGGGGTGCATCGGGCGCGCCGTCATGTTCGGCTCGCTTGCCATTGGCTGTGTCATGGTCGGATTCTCCTTCAACCCGGTGTCTGCATTTCGCTCCGGCGCGTTCCTCACGCTGACCATGGTTCTGGCGCTGATGTGGAAAGCCACGACCGCAGCCTTCAAAAATCCCAAGCACACCGAAGTCTGGCTCTACCTCAATGAGAAATCGCGCCCAGCCGATGCCTCGGCACGACGGGTGTTCGGCACCATCATGGGCGACGTTTATAGACTCTACGCCCGGATCGCGCTCGGCGTCGCGGTCGGGTTCTTCCTTGTGTCGCTCGTGCTGATGCTGTTCGGCCTGGAAGCTTACAGGCCGCCCGCCAACTAGGCCGCCGCTCCGCCCAATCCCTGCCCGCCCGCACGACCGGGCGTTTTGCCATCGGGCCGATCGGCCTCGGAAAGTGCCGCGCTAAGCAGCAAACAAACCAAATTGTCCTCAGGTTGGAGAAAAACATTCTAAGGATCGCTGGAAAATAGCAATCGACAAAGTCTACTAAATTAATAGATTAACTGCCGAGACGGAGGTCGATATGTCCTATTTCCAGAACGCCCACACTGCCCACAAAGGCCAAAGGCTCGGTTCCGAGCAGACTTGGCGGCCGGCCTATGCGGGCGCCTTTGCCTATCTCGTCTTTGCCCTTGCGTTCGTGTTCACCGGGGCGGTCGTTCTGGGTTTTGTTCCCTGACTGTGGAGCCCGCGAGTCATCGGGCCTGACTAAAGGGATAGCTGTCTGCCGTTTCGCGATATCGGAGTTGAATGAACCGAGTCCCGGTGCGCTTTCGCGCGCCTGACCCCAACGTGATGGAGGAGATGGCAATGCCGTTCGAGTTCACGCATGTTCCCGATAAAACTCACCCGGCCGACCCAACCGCCCCGTTTTTCTACGATTTCGCGGAAACCGCGACAAAGCTGTCGCTGATCGAGGACATCGGTTTCCAGAAAATCGTCGTCGACGATCCGGCTGGGCTGCTGACCAATATGGATATTGCCGCCCGGGCGCTGGACCGCACTTCTTCGCTCGAGATCGTTCTCACGCATTGGGCTGGTGTGATCGACCCGACGGTGGCGGCACGGCAATTGGCGGCCCTCGACGCGAAAAGCGGCGGTCGGCTGTCGCTCAGGATGCTCAGCGAGCCGCTGAACGACGACGATGCCGAAACGCGTCCGGTCGGTCATACGGTCGTCTGGCAGCGCGTCGATGAATATCTGGTGCTGCTGAAACGGTTGTGGTCGAACGACAGGCCGTTCGACCATGAAGGCGCCTTCTACAGCGTCAGCGGCGGCTATGTGCCGCGCAAGGGGCCGCGTAGCGCCGGCGTGAGCGTCCGCATGGGCGGACGGTCCGGAACGGCGCTCAGGGTCGCCGGGCGGCATGCCGATGTCTTCGAGCTGACGCCGGGTTCGCTCGACGAGATCCGGCAACTGATGGAGCGGGTGCGCAATGCCGCCGCCGAACACGGTCGGGCCGGCAAGCTGCGTTTCGCGCTTCCCGTCCGGATCCGTTCGGAGGGCAACGTTTCCGGCCAGAAGGCGGTCGAAGTTGTCGGACCGCCGGCACAAGTCGCGCTTTCCCTGCTTCCTTATGCTGCCCTGGGAATCGAGGAATTCATGATCGTCGGCGTCGACAGGCCACGCGAGATCGCAATGGCTGGCCGTGAAACGATCGCGCTGCTGCGCAACACTCTGGCGCGCCGCGAGGCTCCACCGCCCGGGGCGATTGCGCCTCGCGTGATCCGCGAAGCACGCGCCGGCTGAGCGCGTGCTATGCGCTTTGTGGTCGCCAACCCGAAGCGCGTGGCGGGGCCGCTCATTGCCGGCCTTTCCACATCAGCACCATGAAGTAAGGCCCGCCAACCAGGGCAGCAAGCAAACCCGCCGGAATCTGCCACGGGAAAATCAGCATCCGGCCGGCCCAGTCGGCCGAGACAAGCATCATCCCGCCAAGCATCGCGGAAGCGAAAAGCTGCGGCAAGGCGCGTTGAAGACCGAGCATGCGGGCCAGGTGCGGCGCCATCAATCCGACGAAGCTCAGCGGCCCGATGACCAGCGTGGCTATTGTCGTCGGCACCGAGATAAGCACCAGGAGCACGAACCGCACGCGAAACAGGCCAAGCCCGAGCCCGCGCGAGGCGGCTTCTCCAAGCGGCAGGATTTCCAGCCAGCGGCTGGTGAGGGGCACGATGGCGAGCAGAGCAGTCGCCGCCACGGCGGCGATTGTGGCATCGGCGGCGGTGGCCCGGTAGGCGGAGCCGGACAGCCAGCCGATCAGCGTATCGAGCCGAGGATCGCCGCTGGCGAGCATCACCGCCGAGAATGCCGACGCCATCGTCGCCACGGCGACCCCGGAAAGCAGCAACCGATCAGGCGCGAGAGGCTGCTGGCGGCCGGCCGGCGAAACCATCGCCAGGCTGACCAGCGCCCCGACGAGACCGGCCGCGATCATCGCCGGACGGTTGACATCAGAAGTCGCGACGAAGAGCAGCAGGATGCCTAGCGAGGCGCCGCCTGAGATACCCAGCACCTCGGGCGCCGCCATCGGATTGCCGGTCATCCGCTGCATCAGCGTGCCGACCACGCCCAGCATCATACCAGCGCAAACCGCTACGACGATGCGAGGCGCTCTGAGCGGCAGCAGGTCGGCAAGTTCGGCGGCCGAGGCCACGTGCCAGCCGGTCGCGCCTCGCCCGACAACAAGCGCGGCGCAGAGAAGAAGCGCCATCGCGACGAGCCCCAGCAGCAGATAGGCCCACCCGCTGCGCCTGCGCACGGAAGCCAGCATGGTGCCGTCCCGATCCGGGCTGGTGCGCAATTTCGGCAGGAGAAGAAACAGCAGCGGCGCACCGAGGAAAGCAGTCGCCACGCCTGCCGGGATTTCGGAGGTAAACGGCAGGACCTGCACCAGCCGGTCGGTCAGCCACAACAGCATGGCGCCCGCAAGCGGCGCCCAGATCATGCGCTGGCGCAGGGTCCGTGCGCCGGCGAGCCTGACCAGCGCCGGCGCCGCAAGCGCCACGAAGCTGATGACGCCGACGGCTGCGACCACCATGCTGCTCAGCGCGACGGCGACGGTCATCCCGGCCAGCCGTGTCACCACGGGTTTCGTGCCGAGGCTTTCGGCTCCCTCGTCGCTGAGGTCGAGAAGCCGCAGTGGCCGGAGCAGAAGGAAGGCAGCAATGCCGGCCATCGCCAGCCATGGCGCGAACCCGAGCACCACGGCATCGCCGTTCTGGATTAGCGAACCGCTCTGCCAGATGAAGAGTTCCTCGGAATATTCGCGGTTGGCCGCCATCAGCAGGGCGCTCGCCGAACTGCATGTGAGGCTGACCACCAGGCCGGAAATGATGATCGCGACCGGCGAAAAACTCCGGCCCCGGGCCAGAGCCAAAACCGCCAGCGTCGACAGGGCGCCGCCGGCGAGCGCCACCCATTCGCGACCTTGCTCCAGCATCCACGGCGCGTAGAGCGTGGCGATCGTCAGGGCGACGGTGGCGCCGGCATTGGTGCCGATGGTCGTCGGCTCGGCGAGCGGATTGCGCAGCAGCTGCTGGAGCAGTGTGCCGGTCAGGCCGAGCGCCGCGCCGGCCAGCAGACTGATCGCCAAACGCGGCAGAAACGCATGCCGGTAAAGCAGCTGCCGCGGATCGGCAAAGTCGGTCGCCCCGAGCGACTGCCACCACATGTCGGCGGGCAACAGGCGCAAAAGCCCGGCAGCGGTGAGATAGGCGGCGAGCACCGCCGGCACGCCGACGAGGGCGACGAGCATCCCTGCCTTGAAACGAGCACGATGGCCGGCTGTGGACTGCATGATGGTCATGCCCGGGCCAAAAACGTCGCAAAACGGGTAGCGGCGGCTAGCCCGCCGAACGGCCATACCGGCGGGATTGTCCTGACGTTGCCGGCTTTGACGCAGGGAAGGTTGGCCCAGAGGCTGCTCTGGTCGATCCTGATCTTCACATGCGGCGGGATCGGATCGAGCGAAATCACGCGGGCCTCGCCGATCGCAACCAGCTCTTCGATGCCCAGCATGGAAAAGCCCCAGCTATCGGTCGGCGCCGTCCAGGCGTTGGTGAGGCTCAACCTGTCGAGCACGTCCTGGAACAGACTGCCCTTGCCGTAGACACGGACGTGACGATCGTCGAACATGCTGACCACCGCGAGCGGCTGGTCTGCCCGCCCTGAAAACTGTGCCCTGATCTGGGCGATTGCCGCCGCCGTTTCCTGGACAAGGCGCAGAGCCTCAGCCTTGCGGCCGAGCTGTGAGCCAAGTTTCAGCGTCTCATTCTCGGCCTGGCGATAAGGCGCTTCGGTGCCATCGTAGAAGGGCACCGTATGCAGCGGCGCGATCCGCCTGAACGGAGCTTCGTCCAGCCCATAGCCATAGGCGCCGGTGATAAGATCGGGCTTGAGTTCGAGGAGCAGTTCGAGATTGGGCTCGCCGCGCGAGCCGAGATCGAGGCAGCCGGCAGGAAGAGCCGGTCCCGCGACCCAGTCGCGGTAACCTTTTGAGTCGGCGACCGCCACCGGGCCGATCCCGAGCGAGATGACCATCTCGGCCGAGGTCCATTCGAGGCAGGCGACGCGCGGCGGCGGAGCGGCATGCGCCGGGTCGCCGCGCAGGCCGAGGCTCGTCGCGGCCAGGCCGGCCAGGCACCGGCGCCGCGTCAGTGGCGCCAATTGGGTCCGGGCCTGCACGCGCGGGTCACCATGTGTACTTCACCGAGCCGTTGATCCGGCGACCCTCGCCATAAAAGCAGCCGAAGCTTTCCGCGTAGCAGGAGGCGACATAGCGCTTGTCGAACAGATTGCTGACATTGAGGTTCAGCTCGGCGTTCCTCCATTCGTAGTGGAGTGCGGCATCGACAAGCGTGACTGCCGGCACTTTGAAAGTGTTGGCGTCGTCGCCGAAAGTCGAGCCGACATAGCGGATGCCGGCGCCGAGCCCGAAGCCTTCCAATTTGCCGCTGCCGACGGTGTAATTCGCCCACAGCGAGGCCGCATGCTCCGGCACGCCGAATGGGGTGTTGCCCTCATCGCTGATTGTCTCGCCACTATCGTCATCGACGGTGATCGAGGTGGCCCTGGTGATCTCGGTGTCGAGATATGTATAGGCCGCCCGGAAATCGAAGCCTGAATCGAGGCTGGCAACAGCTTCCAGCTCGATGCCGCGCGACCTGATCTCGCCGGTCTGGAAGATGTCGTTGGGCGCGCCAACACCGCCATAACGTACGACATTCTGCCGGGCCAGGTCGAACGCCGAAACGGTGACGAAGGCGTTCCAGCCGACCGGCTGGTATTTCAGCCCGACCTCGTACTGCTTGCCGGTTTCGGGCACGAGCGGATTGCCGTTGCTGTCGGGGCCGGACACCGGCTGGAACGATTCGGAATAGCTGACATAAGGGGCAAGGCCATTGTCGGCGAGATAAAGCAGACCAGCGCGGCTGGTGAAGGCGTCGTCCTTCTGGCGGGGACCGAAAGCGCCGGCCAGATTGTCGTGGACTTTCGCGTCGGCCCAGTCCTGGCGGCCGCCCAGCGTCAGTCGCCAGTTGCCCAGCTTGATCTGGTCCTGCGCGTAGAGGCCGACCTGCGACTGGGTGGTGTCGGTGTCGGTATAGGGCGTCATTTCGCCGACCGGGTAGCCATAGGCCGGGTCGAATATGTTGAAATCATCGTCGGTCATATCGTTGCTGGCGGCATAGTCGCGGTAGGTGTAGCGCTTATAGTCGAAGCCGAGAAGCAGCGTGTGGGCGAGCGGCCCGGTGTCGAAATCGGCCTGCGCCTGGTTGTCGATGGTCACGCCGCTGAGCTTGCTGCCGCCGGCATCGGCATAGCGGGAATAGTCGCCCTCATCATTCAGAAGCCCGCCGCCGAAGACGCCTTCCTCATAGTGCTTCAGATAGACGTAGCGGGCATGCTGGCGAACCTGCCACGTCTCGTTGAAGCGGTGATCCAACTCGTAACCGATCGACGCCTGGTCGTTGTCGTAGGTGTCGAAGCCCGGTTCGCCGACGAACATGCTGTTCGGCAGGTATTTTCCGTCCCTGCCCGGCCTGATCGTGCCGTATGCCGGCAGATACTGCATCGCCCAGCCGGACCGGTCGCGCTGATAGTTGGCGAGGATGGTCAGGCTGGTATCGGCATCGGGCTGCCAGGTCAGCGCCGGCGCGATGAAGATGCGTTCGTCCTCGACGAAATCAGTCTGCGTATCGCCGGTGTGGGCGGCACCGGTGAGGCGGAACAGCAGCGACTTGTCGGCGTTGACAGCCCCGCTGAAGTCGAACTTCCCTTCATAGCGGTCGAAGCTTCCGGCGCCGAGCTCGACCTCGCGGAGGTTCTCCTCGGTCGGGCGCTTGCTGACATAGTTGATGATGCCGCCAGGACTTGCCTGGCCGTAGAGAACCGATGCCGGCCCGTGCAGGATTTCGTAGCGTTCGGCGCCGTAGGAATCGAGCGCTGTGAACAGCGTGAAATTGCTTTCCTTGAGCTGCAGCCCGTCCTTGTAGAAGACGCCGCTGGAGTTCGAAATGCCGCGCATCTGCAAGCCGTGGCCACGATTGTCGGTGCCGTAGAGATTGCCGGTTGCGCCTGGCGTATACCGCAGCGCGCTGTTCAGGCTGTCCACCGCCTGCGCTTCCATCTGGTCTTTGGTGATGACCGATATCGACTGCGGCGTCTCGATCAGCGGTGTTTCGGTCTTGGTAGCGGTGGAGCCCTGGGTGGCGACATAGCCGTCGACCGTCCCAAAGGCGCTTTCGACGCGTTCCTGAATATTGATCGGGTCGAGAGTGGTGGTCGCCTCCTGCGCGACGGCGTGAGCGCCGCCAAGCAGCACCGGCAGCGACATCGCCGCGACCAGCAGGTTTCGGCGCGCAGTCACTTCGCTTTGAGTTCTTCCGCGACCTGAACCAACGACCATCTCGGCGCGCTCCACATTTCGTGTTTCGACGCAAATCCGGCGCGTCACGAAATTTTGTTGACTCAAAAGTCATCTTCATTGTTGACTAGTAAACTCATGTTTCATAGTCAACCGGACATCGGCGCCCGCAAACCGGATTGCCGAAAACCGGATTTCGAAATGCGCGCAAAGCTGGAGTGAGGCCGAGACCGTGGCAGGAATTCATGCCCAGACTGCCTTCCATGTCGAAGCGGTGCGGTTCGCTGTCGGCGAGCGGACGCTGCTCGGTCCCGTCACACTCGAGTTGCAACGCTCGCGCGTCTATGGGCTGATCGGGCACAACGGCTCGGGCAAGTCGACGCTGATCAAGCTCCTGGCGCGCCAGCAGCCGGCAAGCTCGGGCGGCATAACCTTCGCGCAGCGGCCGCTGGTGCAGTGGGGCGCGCGTGAACTGGCGCGCGCGCTCGCCTATCTGCCGCAGACGACGCCGGCGGCGACCGGCCTGACGGTGCGCGAACTGGCGACGCTCGGCCGCTATCCCTGGCATGGCGCGCTCGGTCGTTTCGGGCATGAGGACAGGCGCCATGTCGAGGAGGCGCTTGTCCTGACCGATATGGCTGACTTCACCGACCGGCTGGTCGACGAATTATCCGGCGGCGAGCGCCAGCGCGCCTGGCTGGCCATGCTGGTGGCGCAGAATGCCGGCGTCATGCTGCTCGACGAGCCGATCTCGGCGCTCGACATCGCCCATCAGGTCGAGGTGCTGGGGCTGGTCAGGGACCTCAGCCGCAAGCGCGACCTGTGCGTCGTCGTCGTGCTGCACGATCCCAACATGGCGGCGCGCTACTGCGACGAATTGATCGCGCTGAAGGACGGCAGGCTGCTGACGCGCGGCACGCCGGACCAGATCATGCAGGGCGACGTGCTCAAAGGAATTTTCGGTGTCGAGATGGGCGTGTTTGCGCACCCCGTCACCGGCCAGCCCATCGGCTATGTGCAATGAGGCCACTCTTGAGAATAAGGAAGAAGCCCTTGTCCAGACATGGTTTGTTCGCGGCGTTGCTCGCATCCGCCATCCTGTCGGCCGGCGGCGCAGCCGCCCAGGAGCAACCGGAGGCAGCCGCCCAGGAGCAACCGGGCGCGGCCCCGGCACTAGAGGCGCCGGCTCCAGTGCCTGGGCAGGCTGCGCCAGACGCCGCCGCGCCACCGGCGACCCAGCTCGGCGTGACAACACCTATCGAGACCACGCCTACCGAGACTGACCCTTCGACGGCAACGTCCCTGACCCTGCCGCGTGACCTCTCGCCATGGGGCATGTTCATGGCGGCCGACATCGTCGTGAAAGCGGTGATGATCGGGTTGGCTTTTGCGTCCTTCGTCACCTGGACGATATGGCTGGCCAAATCGCTGGAGATCCTTGGCGGCAAGCTGCGCGCCCGCCGCGCGGCACAAGCGATCGGCAATGCCGCGACGTTGAACCAGGCCGGGCGCGCGCTTGGCCACAATAACGGTCCTGGCGCCCTGCTGGTGCGGGCAGCCGAGGAAGAGACCGCGCTTTCGGCCGGCTCGCTCGACCATGTGTCCGGCGACGGGCTGAAGGAACGGGTCACCTCGCGCCTGTCGCGCATCGAGGCGGCGGCGGCGCGGCGCATGTCGCGCGGCACCGGCGTGCTGGCGACAATCGGCTCGACCGCGCCCTTCGTCGGCCTGTTCGGCACCGTCTGGGGCATCATGAACGCCTTCATCGGCATCTCGCAGGCGCAGACCACCAACCTCGCCGTCGTTGCCCCGGGCATTGCGGAAGCCTTGCTGGCCACGGCGATGGGCCTTGTCGCGGCGATCCCGGCGGTGGTCATCTACAACGTCTTCGCGCGATCGATAGCTGGCTACAGGCAGATCCTTGCCGATGCGTCGGCAGGGGTCGAGCGGCTGGTTAGCCGGGATCTGGATTTCCGCACGGTCGCGCCGGCAAAGCAGATGGCCGCGGAATGAACACGGAGCGACGCCATGGCGGCTAGATTTCGAGAGAACATCGACGGCGATCTCGAGGAAAACCACGAGATCAACGTCACGCCGTTCATCGACGTGATCCTGGTCCTGCTAATCATCTTCATGGTCGCGGCGCCGCTGGCGACCGTGGATGTCAATGTCGACCTGCCGGGCTCGACCGCAACGCCTGCGCCTCGACCGGAGACGCCGCTGTTCCTGACGCTGAAGAACGATCTCAGCCTGGCGATCGGCAACGACAGCGTGCCGCGTGCAGCCTTCGCCGCCGCGCTGGTCGGCAGGACAAAAGGCGACAGACAGACGCGCATCTTCCTGCGCGCCGACAAGGCGGTCGGCTACGGCGAGCTGATGGAGGTGATGAACCTTTTGCGCGGCGCCGGCTATCTGAAGATCGCGCTGGTTGGCCTCGAGACCGCGCCCGGCGATGCCGCGGCGCCGCAAGTCGGAACCGGCCAATAATGTCGCCGGCGGCCGCCCTGCCGATGGCCGATCAGCGGCGTTTCGGCGCGCGCGAGATCGCCTGGTGGGCGGGCGCGGCTGCGCTGGTCCTGATGGCGCATGCCGCGGTCGGCTATGCGATGCAGAGCTGGCGCCCGGCCGAGCCCGATGGCGGGCCGCCGCAGGCGCAGGTGATCGAGTTGTCGCCAATGGCGCTCACGCCGGCCGAGCCGGCGCCGATATCGGATGAGATAGCGCCCGATCAGCCGGACCCGGCCGAGGAGCCCGCGATAACCGAAACGGAGCCTTCGCCCGAACCGCCCGTCGAGCAGGCCGAGCCGGTCACCGAGCCGTCGGAGGCCGCTCCGGCCGACACGGTCGAGCCGACCCCGCCGACAGTGGCCGAACGGGTCGACCAGCCGCCGCTCGAGGAGGTCGTGCCCGAAATTGCCGAAGCCGTCACGCCGGAAGTGGTCGTTCCGCTGCCGCAGCCGAAACCGGTCGACAAACCCGTCGAGGCCAAGCCAAAGAAACAGGCAAAGACTGAGGTAAAGGAGCCGGCTGAGGTTAAGGCGAAGAAGCCTGTCAAAGAAGCCAAAAAGCGTCCGAAAAAGGAAAAGGCCGCACCGCCGCGGACGACGGCCAGTGTCGCTGCGACATCCGCAGCCAGGGCGGCCGCCCCGAAATCGACCAAGGCAACGGCTGCGAGACGCGGGGACGCCAAGAAGTGGAACTCGCAACTGACAAGGTGGCTCAATCGGCACAAGCGCTATCCGAAGGCCGCGAAAGCCCGCCGTTCGGAAGGAACTGTGACCGTCTCCTTCATGGTGGCCGGCTCCGGCCGAGTGACGTCCGTTCGCATCACCGGTTCGTCCGGCGACCCTGATCTCGACCGCGGTGTACTCGACCTGCTGCAGGGCGCTACAGTGCCGGCGCCGCCAGAAGGCGTTAGCTCGCGTGTCAATGTGCCGTTGAGGTTCGACCTGCGGTAATTCGCCCGCCGGCCGAGAGCCATTTGCCGCTTTCCAATTTCTACGTCGTGTTTGCAGATTGCGCGCTATTGTACTGTGCATTCGGCGACGATTTTCGAGTGCCAATTGTCATCTGACTGTCACATACCCGCCATATACATCGATAATTCCGGATTCTAGGATACATGGATAAGAACACCGCTCTTCTCGCATTGGCAGCGCTTGGCCAGGACACCAGGCTCGAAGTGTTTCGCCTGCTGGTGCGGGCGGGCGCGGACGGTGTGCCAGCCGGCGAGATCGCCGCGCGCCTCGGTGCGGTGCAGAACACCATGTCGGCGCATCTGAAGGTCCTCGACCATGCCGGCCTGGTCCGCGCCGAGCGCGACGGCCGGACGATCCGCTACGTCGCGGACATGACCGGCTTTCGCGATCTGCTTGCCTATCTCATGGAGGATTGCTGCAACGGCGCGCCGGAGCTCTGCCAGCCGGTCATTCAGGCCGTGACTTGCAACTGCTAGAAGGGAGGACCACCCATGAATGACCCATACAACGTGCTTTTCCTGTGCACCGGCAATTCGGCACGGTCGATCCTTGCCGAAGCGATCCTCAACCGTGTCGGCGCCGGCAAGTTCAGGGCCTATTCGGCCGGATCGCGCCCGAAGGGAGAGGTCCATCCCTACGCGCTCCAGCTTTTGAAAACCCTCAACCACGACACGTCCTTCGCCCGCTCGAAAGACTGGCAGGAATTTGCGGCTCCTGGCGCCCCCGAGATGAATTTTGTTTTCACCGTCTGCGACAACGCGGCCAATGAAGCCTGCCCGGTCTGGCCGGGACAGCCGATGACCGCGCATTGGGGCGTGCCCGACCCGGCCGCCGTGGACGGCACCGAGGCCGAAAAGCATCTGGCCTTTGCCGAAGCCTATCGCATGCTCAACAACCGGATCTCGATCTTCGTCAGCCTGCCGATGAACACGATCGACAAGCTCGCCCTGCAGAAACGGCTCGATGAAATCGGCCGCGATCTGCCGAAGGCCGGCTGACATCATGGCGGCTGACCTGTCCCGCCGCATCGTCGCGGAAGCGCTCGGCACGGCAATGCTGGTCGCGACGGTCGTCGGCTCCGGCATCATGGCGGATCGTCTGACGGACGATGTGGGTCTCTCCCTGCTCGGCAACACGCTGCCGACTGGAGCGATTTTGGTGGTGCTGATCACCATACTCGGACCGATTTCCGGGGCGCATTTCAATCCGGCGGTGACGCTGGTTTTTGCGCTGCGGCGGGAAATCGAAGCGAACGCTGCACTGGCCTATGTGATCGCCCAGACTGCCGGCGGCATCGCCGGAACGCTGCTGGCGCACGCCATGTTCGAACTGCCAATTCTCCAGATCTCGCAAACCGTGCGGACCGGAAACGGACAATGGATTGCGGAACTGGTGGCCGCCTTCGGCCTGGTCTTCACCATTCTCGCCGGTCTTCGCTTCCGTTCGGATGCCATTCCATGGCTGGTCGGGCTCTACATCACCGCCGCCTATTGGTTCACGGCCTCGACCTCGTTCGCCAATCCGGCAGTCGCCATTGCCCGGGCGGTGTCAAACACCTTCGCGGGCATCCGTCCAGTTGACCTGTCGGCGTTCCTCGTCGCCGAGCTGCTGGGCGCGCTGCTTGCCATGGCGTTGGCAGGATGGCTGCTCGCTGAGCCCAAACCAATCAGACAGATGAGAGCCGCGAAATGACCATCACCATCTACCACAACCCCGACTGCGGCACCTCGCGCAACACGCTCGCCATCATCCGGCAGTCCGGCGAAGAGCCTGAGGTGATCGAGTATCTGAAAAACCCGCCGTCGCGTGAACGGCTGGTCGAGCTGATCGCGGCGATGGGGATGACGCCGCGCCAATTGCTGCGCGAGAAGGGCACGCCGTACGCCGAGCTCAATCTCGGCGACCCCAAATGGACCGACGACGAGATCGTCGATTTCATGCTGGCGCATCCGATCCTGATCAACCGGCCGATCGTGGTGACGCCGCTTGGCACCATGCTTGCTCGGCCGTCCGAAGCGGTTCTCGACATCCTGCCCAATCCTGAGATCGGGCCGTTCGCCAAGGAAGACGGCGACGTTGTCATCGACGCGCAGGGCAAGCGCGTTGCCTGACCAAATGCCTGAAGACTCGTTGCCGAACGTCGACGAAGACCTGTTCCGGCCGATCGACCTGCAGGCGCTGCTCGACGTGCCGCGGTCGATCCAAAAACCTCGCGTGCTGATGCTCTACGGCTCGCTGCGCGAGCGGTCCTATTCGCGGTTTGCGACGGAGGAGGCGGCTCGCATTTTGCGCCGCCTGGGCGCCGAGGTGCGCATCTACAATCCCGCCGGCCTGCCGCTGCCGGATTCGACCTCGGCCGACCACGCCAAAGTCCAGGAGCTGCGAGACCTGTCGATCTGGTCGGAAGCGCAGGTCTGGTGCTCGCCGGAGCGGCATGGCTCAATGACGGGAGTGATGAAGGCGCAGATCGACTGGCTGCCGCTCTCGGCCGGCGGCGTCAGGACGACGCAGGGCCGCACGCTGGCGGTGATGCAGGTGTCTGGCGGCTCGCAGAGTTTCAACGCCGTCAACCAGCTTCGTATCCTCGGCCGCTGGATGCGGATGGTCACCATCCCCAACCAGTCGTCGGTAGCCAAGGCTTTCAACGAGTTCGACGAGGCCGGCCGCATGAAGCCGTCGTCGTACTATAACAGGATCGTCGACGTGATGGAGGAGCTGATGAAGTTCACGCTGCTTTTGCGTGATCGGTCCGCCTATCTCACGGACCGTTATTCCGAGCGCGTCGAAAGCGCCGAAGCGGTCGCCAAGCGGGTCAACCAGCGGTCGATTTGAGGCGTCTGCTAATTCGATAATTTTCGAAATAGTATTGACGCGGCGCTGTTTCGGCGCTAGCTTATTTCTATGAAACTCGAACAAGCAGCCAAACAGCTCGAGGCGCTCGGCAACCCGACGCGGCTCAATCTTTATCGCACGCTGGTGCGGGCAGGCGAAACCGGGAGACCGGTCGGTTATCTCCAAGAAGCCCTCGGCATCGCTGCGTCGACGCTGTCGCATCATCTCCACCGGCTCATCCTGACCGGCCTGGTCACCCAGGAACGCCAGGCAACGACGCTGATTTGCCGTGCCAATTACCCTGTGATGAACGATCTCCTTGGCTTTCTTGCCGATGAATGTTGTGCCGATGCCGCATGCGGCCCGGCTGTCGGTGAGGCGGCTGCATAACTCTTTTTTGACTGGTATTTCTATAATCCTAGAAACATAGAAGGTGTGTCATGGTTTCTGAAAACGATCTCCCGATCGCTATCATTGGCGGCGGACCTGTTGGCCTGGCGGCGGCCGCCCAACTGGTCAGCCGTGGCCTTCCGGTTAGGGTTTACGAGGCTGGTTCTTCTGTCGGCTCGAACCTTCGGGATTGGGGCCATGTGCGGGTTTTCACGCCATGGCGCTATTGCGTCGATGCGGTCGCCCGAAAACTTCTCGAGAGCCACGGCTGGCAAATGCCGGAGCCGGAGGCGTTCCCCACCGCCGATGAAATTGTCGACCAGTACCTCGCGCCGCTGGCAAAGCTTTCCGAACTGGCGCCGTCGATCGAGACCAGTGCCCGTGTTGTCGCCATTTCCCGCTGGGGAGCCGACAAGGTTCTGAGCAAGTCGCGGGAGACGCGGCCGTTCATGCTTGTGGTCGAAACGGCGGAAGGCACGCGCCGGGACAGCGCCCGTGCCGTGATCGATGCATCCGGCACCTGGCAGACGCCGAACCCGCTCGGTGCGGGTGGCTTGCCGGCCGAAGGTGAGAGGGAATTTGGCGACCGCATCGCCTACGGCATCCCAAATGTTCTCGGCCGCGACCGTCATCTCTATGCAGGTCGCACGACATTGGTGGTCGGCGCCGGCCATTCCGCTGCCAATGCCTTGCTGGAACTGGACAGGCTTGCGCAAACCGGGCCGGGCACCTCGGCACTATGGGTGACGCGCAGCACCGACCTTGTCCGCATCTACGGCGGCGGCGATGCCGACGCCCTGCCGGCGCGCGGCGAACTTGGCTCCGATGTACGGCAACTCGCTGAGAGCGGCCGCGTGCGGCTGGTGACCGGCTTTGCCATTGTTGCCATCCGTGAGGTCGACGGCCGTCTCGCTGTCGAAGGCCGGACAAAGGATGGGTTGCGCACGCTCGGACCCGTCGACCGGATCATCGCCGCGACGGGGCAGCGCCCCGATCTCGTGTTGACCCGCGAGCTCCGGCTGGACCTCGATCCGTGGCTCGAAGGCGTCAAGGCGCTGGGACCGCTCATCGATCCCAATGAGCATTCCTGCGGCGACGTCCCGCCGCATGGCCATCGCGAGCTCAGCCACCCCGAGCCCGATTTCTACACGGTCGGCGTCAAAAGCTATGGCCGGGCGCCGACGTTCCTGCTGCTGACCGGCTATGAGCAGGTCCGCTCGGTCGCCGCGGCGCTCGCCGGCGACATGGCTGCCGCCGATGCCGTGCAGCTGGTGTTGCCCAAAACCGGCGTCTGCACGGTGCCGGTGTCACTTTCAGGCGCGTCGTCCCAAGGTTGCTGCGGCGGACCCGTGCCGGCTGCTGTCGATGCCTGTTGCGTCGACGATGCCAAGGCAAAGGCGAGCGGCAAGTCTGGGTGCGGCTGTGGCAGCACGCAAGCGATCGCAGCAGTGCGCAGCGGCGATCTTGAGATCGCCGCTCCATGAGCGACCGGAAAATCCCGGCTGCCGCACTCTGGGCGTTGGGGCTGACGCAGATCATCGGCTACGGCACGCTCTATTACAGTTTTAGTATCCTGGTGCCGTCGATCGCGCTCGAGTTCGCCTGGCCGGAACAATGGGTTTTCGGCGCCCTGTCGGCGTCGCTGCTGGCGGGTGGCCTGTTTGCGCCGACAGCCGGGCGCTGGGCCGATCGTTTCGGCGCCGGCCGGGTGATGACCTTTGGTTCGCTTGCGGCCGCAGCAGCGCTTGTCGCTTGCGCGATAGCACCCGGCCGGGTGAGCTTCGTGCTGGCCTTGATGGTCATGGAACTGGCGTCCGCTTTCGTGCTCTACAGCGCCGCTTTCGTCGCCATCGTCCAGATCGGTGGCGCCAGGGCGCAGCGCAGCATCACCCATCTGACGCTGATCGCCGGCTTCGCCTCCACCCTGTTCTGGCCGCTGACGGCCGCACTTCACGAATACCTGAGCTGGCGCGAGGTCTATCTGGTCTTTGCCGGCATCAACGTCGCCATCTGCTTGCCCATCCATGCCTGGCTGGCACGACTGTCGCGTCGGGTGGACAAAAACGCTTCGGCGACACCTGCGGCCATTGGGCCGGCGGGCGGGCCGGTTGCCTTCACCGCGCGCGACCGCAGCAGAGTGTTTCTGCTCATGCTTGGCGGCTTCGCGATCGAGGGTTTTGTGCTGTCCTCGATCCTCGTTCACATGGTGCCGCTGACGGCGGCGCTCGGGCTTGGCTCCGCCGGGCTTGTCGTCACCACGCTTTTCGGCCCGTCCCAGGTGGCAAGCCGGCTGATCAACATGCTGTTCGGCGGCCGGCTGGCGCAGACCTGGCTCGCGGTCATCGGCGCGACATTGTTGCCGCTCGGCCTTGTCGTCCTGCTGGCGACGACACCGTCGGTGGCCGGCGCCATCGCCTTCGTCATCCTGTTTGGATTGGGCTCGGGCCTTGCCAGCATCGTCGGTGGCACGCTGCCGCTGGAACTGTTCGGACGGGAGCGCTACGGCGCCCGGCTCGGCTGGGTGACGGCCGCGCGGCAATTCTCGTCAGCGCTTGCGCCGTTTGCCCTGGCCATGGCGATGGCAGGCATCGGCGTCCAATCCTCGCTCTGGCTGACCGCTGCGGTCGGCATGCTCGGCATTCTGGCCTTTTCGGCCATCATCCTGATCAGACGCCAGCCTCTTGCGCCAGTGATGCTTCCATCAGCGAACTGACACCGCGCGCAGCGTCGAGCTGTGCGCAACCCGAAACCGCCGGCCATCGGCGCTCGACGGGCTGTGATGCGGTTGATAAGCCCTCTCCGTAAGGAGAGTCGAGACATGACCGTTGCGATCGAGATGGGCCACACGACCGCAGGCGCCCCGGCGGCGCTGGATCTTGAGGAGCTGCTGGCGACGCGCCTTTTGGTGCAGGGCAATTCGGGCTCCGGCAAATCCCATCTGCTGCGCCGGCTGCTGGAGCAGAGTGCCCCTTGGGTGCAGCAGACCATCATCGACCCCGAAGGCGACTTCGTCTCGCTGGGCGACCGGTTCGGCCATTTGGTGATCGATGCCGAGGAGCATACCGAGCGCGGCCTGCAGAGCGCCGGCGAGCGGGCGCGCATCCACCGCGTCTCCACGGTGCTCAATCTCGAGGGGCTCGACGCCGAGAACCAGATGCGCCGCGCCGCCGCCTTCCTTGGCGGGCTTTTTGAGGTCGCCCGCGACCACTGGTACCCGATGCTGGTGGTGGTGGACGAGGCGCAGCTGTTCGCGCCGGCTGTGGCCGGCGAGGTTTCGGACGAGGCGCGCAAGCTCTCGCTTGGCGCCATGACGAACCTGATGTGCCGAGGCCGCAAACGCGGGCTTGCCGGCATCATCGCCACTCAGCGGCTGGCCAAGCTCGCCAAGAATGTCGCCGCCGAGGCTTCCAATTTCCTCATGGGCCGGACTTTTCTCGATATCGACATGGCGCGCGCCGCCGACCTTTTGGGCATGGAGCGGCGCCAGGCGGAGGCTTTTCGCGACCTGGAGCGCGGGCAATTCATGGCGCTCGGCCCGGCGCTGTCGCGCCGTCCGCTCGGCTTGCGCATCGGCCCGACCGACACAAGTCCGCGCAATGGCACGCCGCGGCTGATGCCGCTGCCGGAAGCAGCCCTTGAGGACGCACGCGCCATCATCCTGGCAGCACCGCCGCCGGAAACTGTCCGGCCGCAGCGCCGGTCGTCGCCGGACCTTCTCGATCAGCTGATGGCGGCGAAGTCGGCGGCGCTGGAAATCCGCCCCGAACCGTCGGAGCCGCCGATCAGCGCCGAGGATTTGGCGGAGCGGCGTGAGCGCGTCGACCGTGTCCTGCGCGCCGTTCTGGCGCAGCCCGACGCGGGCTTCCGGGTCATCGGCGTGCTTTATCAGGAGTTCGTGGTCCGCTGCCGGATAGAAGGCCTCGCCTCGGTGGTGCCGGACCTGCCCGCCTTTCGCCGCATGCTGACGCGCGCCCGCGCCGGCCTCGGCTCCGACATGGCAGGGGATGACGCCTGGCAGGACGTCTCGGCGCGCGCCTCGCTGCTGCCCGAGGATATGCAAGGCGTGTTCATGATGATCGCCCGCGCAGCGAAAGAGGGCTGGCCCTGCCCAAGCGACGCAGCGATCGCCCGCGCCTACGGCTCGCACTCGCTGCGCCGCGCCCGGCGCCTGCTGACCTATATCGAGGAGCAGGGGCTGATCGTCTGCCAGCTTGACGGGGTTGGACGGCGGACGGTGACGCTGGTGGAACTGGCCTGGGCCACGGCGCCGGGGGATCCCGGTGCTGCGGAGGTGGAGCAGGGGCGTTTGGCTGTGTGAGGCGGCGGCCGAGCGCGCAAGGGAAATGCCACGCATCAAGGCGATGTATGGCCAAGCGGCAGGTACAGCGGCGAGTCTTTTTTGCGCAGCTAGGGCCTTGGCCCGCCACAGCTCTTCTGCCCGGTCTTCATCATACGCCGACGATTGGCGCGACGCAGACCCGCCTATTGTAAATTGTTCGACGCTACAGCACTCCCTCCTGCCGACGGCGCTTCACATATCTTCTAAATTACCCGCGGGTCGGTTTGCTAATGAAGAGATCAGCCCCGATCAACTGACGAATGACAAGAAATACGGCAGCACTGTAGCGCAAATAGCCGCCGAAACTACGCTACCGCCGCCGATTACCCCCTTCGGTTCATTCTGTTGACATCCCCTGCTTCTGGAGAGATGGTAAGATACTACGCGGCGGCCCTTTTTCCGAAAATTTTATTCTGCAGCTTCATCAAAGGTTTTCGGCAATGCGTTTGTCTCGATCGCGCCGACTTGTGGCCATCGCTTTGACGGCAATCGCAGCCGTTCCCTCTTCTGGACATGCCGAGGACAAGCTGCTGACCGAAGCGGTGCAGTTCAACGGTACGATCCTGTATCTCTCCACCGAAGTGCCTGGCCTGATCTTCGGCGCCGTGCGCAACGGCGAGACGGCCTTGGCCGGTTTCGGCAAGATTGCCGATGGGAGTGAAAAAGTGCCCGACGGCGACACAATGTTCCGCATCGCATCCGTGAGCAAGGTGTTCTGCGGCAGTGTGCTTCCCTCGCTGGCGATCGACGGCAAGGTACAGCTCCACCGACCGGCTGCAGGATCGCCTTGGCTGGGACGTCACGCTCCCTGAGAAGGATGGCCGCGCCCTCCGGCTGATCGATCTCGTCGCGCAAGCTTCCGGCCTTCCGCGGGAGGTGCCAGTGGCCGATGCGCCCCCCTCCGACCCCTTCTCTACGAACACCAAAGAGGCGCAGATTGCCGCCCTCAAGGACATCCGCTGCTGTTCGCGCCGGGCACCGCCGTTCTCTTTTCGAACTTCGGATACGACCTCCTTGGAGTGGCGCTCGCGAATGTCTCTGGAAAGCCTTATGCCGAGTTCCTTCGGGAGCGTGTCCTCGATCTTCTCGGCATGAAAGACACGGTTTTCAACGCAAGACCGGAGGACGAGCCGCGCCTGATGCAGGGCCATAACTTCGACGTCAGCGCCATGCCCATCGTGCCGACGAGCACAGCCATGGAGTGCGCCGGTGGATTGTACTCGACCGCGGACGACCTGCTGCGCTGGATGAACTGGCATGTCGAGAACAAGCCTTCTGCGGCCGATGCCGAGTTGCGGCTTTTGAACCACGCGGCTTTTTTGTACCGGGATGGTCTCGCGTCGGTGGTGGGGCTGGATGACGGCGGCCCGATGGACGCCATGGGTCTCGGGTGGGTCATCATGCTCCCCACGAGCATAGCCCGCTCATCCTCCAGAAGAGCGGCGGCCTGCAAGGGATGTTTCTCTATGTTGCGATTGCACCGACACGCGGCGTCGGCGCTTTCTTCGTCATGACCAATTCAATGCCGCTGGCTTCATGGCGGGGGTCAAGACGACGAACGATCTCGTCGCAGAGATCGCTCCACGCTGATTTTCGCGCTGATCAGGGGGAACGTGCGCGATGATTAACGCTGTGGAGGGGGCCTGACGGACCGCATGTTTGGTGGCAAGGCAAGCTCGACATCGGCTATTTCCGGCCGACGGCTTAGTTATTCCCTCCTGAGGACGACCACCGCATGGATAGGTCGCCGCGTGCAAGGTCAGGCCCAAGCGGCGCTTTTGATCTCAAATGTGGAGCTCTCTGGCTCGACTGTTCTGAGCTTGAAAGGGTCGATTGACCAAGCTCAGATTGAGCCGTAGCTTCAGATAGCGTGCGGCCTGGTTGTTCAGCAGAGGCTCGCCTTGAGGGTACCGATGGCTGGCAATGACGATGCGCGTCTGCCCAAGCAGGTAGGTCAGCCGGCGGCGCATCATTCTGCGTCGGCAACAGTGCGGCGACGCGAGCTTCTCATTGCCGTCTCGACGCTCGCAGCATTCTTCGGATTGCCCGCCGCGGCCCGTAGCCAGGTCGCGTTGAGCAGCGCGATCGAGCCCGGCGCGTTTCGCGAATTGACAGGCATACTGACGGGCATGTCGCCGAGCGACGCCACGCTGCCGGAATTGTTCCTGCAGGCATTCTCCGCTGACGCCGCCGATCTCGGAAAACTGCATGCGATCGTGACGGAACAGCCGGAGACAGAATGGGACAGCGCGGTTGCGTCGGCGGGGCTGAAACCGCTGTCGGAATCGCTCATCCAAGCCTGGTATACGGGTAGCATCATGCACGGCTCGGAAGAACGCGTCCTTACCTATCTCGATGCGTTCGTCTGGCATGCCTGCGGTTACACCAAGCCGCCGACGCGATGCGACACGAATTTTGGCGCGTGGGCGAACGCACCGCCGCCCGGACGGTTTTCCGAATGACCGCGCCGGCGTCCGCCGATGTCGTGTTTGTCGGTTCAGGCGTAGCCGCGGCGCTTGCCGGCGCGGCTATCGCGAAAGCAGGGTTCAGCGTGCTGTTCCTCGAGGCGGGACCGCGCGTCGATCGCGGCACCGCTGTGACACGATTCCAGTACTCGTCCGCGAAGGGCCAGAACTCGCCTTACCCCGACCAGCCCTATGCGCCGCAGCCGGAAGAATCCGACTTCTCCGCCTACTATGTCGAGGCTGGGCCGGACACCTTTAGGGGACAGCAGGCGAGGATCGTCGGCGGCACCACGTGGCACTGGGGCGGGCTCGCCGCGCGGTTCCGGCCAAACGATTTCAAGATGCGCTCGAAGTTCGGCGTCGGCGTCGATTGGCCTATCGCCTACGGCGACGTGGAGCCGTGGTATCAGGCCGCCGAGGAAGAGATCGGCGTCGCGGGCGACGACACCGCCGATTTCGGCGCGCCGCGCTCAAAGTCGTTTCCGATGCCACCGATCCCCATGACCTATGCCGACAAGCAGGTCGGCATCGCTGCCAAGGCGCTCGGCTACTCGGTGTTGCCATTTCCACAGGCGCGCAATTCGGTGTGGCGGGATGGCCGCCCGCAATGCTGCGGCAATGCGAGTTGCGTGCCGATCTGCCCCATCCAGGCGAAGTACGACGCGACGCATCATCTCGCCATCGCGGAGCGCGCCAGCGCGCATGTCGAGCCGCAGGCCGTGGTGCACGAGCTAGTCGTCGGTCCGGACAAACGCATTGCCGAAGTGCGTTACCGTCGCCCAGATCGCAGCGAGGGCAGCGCGACCGGAAAAATTGTGGTCATCGCGGCGCATACCATTGAGACGCCAAAGCTGCTACTGCTTTCGACGGGAGACAATGCGCCGACGGGCGTGGCGAACAGTTCCGACCAGGTCGGCCGCAATCTGCTGTCGCAGATCGATGTCGGCATTCAGGGACTGACCAGGGATCCCGTGTTCACCTATCGCGGACCGGTCTCGACCGGTGGCATTGCCGAGCTTCGGGACGGCGATTTCCGCAACGAGCGTGCGGCCATCGGCATCTCGCCTTCCAACGAGGGCTGGGCGCGGGCGGTCGGTCCGTTCCAGGCTGCGACGACCTTCATCAAACAGGGCCTGCGCGGCGATGCGCTGAAGGCGGCAGTCCGTTCGCACGTCGCGCGGGAGCTGATCATTGGCAGCTCTGCCGAAATGCTTCCCAATCCGGACAATCGCGTGACGCTGAGCAATCAGATGGACGGGATCGGCATTCCGCGGCCGAACATCGCCTTCAAGTCTGACGACTACACGGCGCGCGGGCTGGCGGTCGCGCGCGATTTGCAGAACAAGCTCATGGCTGCACTCGGCGCCACGCAGATCAAGCAGCTCGGCCCGATCGCTGACAGCGCGATCATGGGCGGCACGACACGCATGGGAGATGACCCGCTCACCTCGGTCGTCGACAGGGACCTGAAGAGCCACGACCATCCAAACCTCTACATCGTTGGCTCGTCCGTCTTCCCGTCCATCACGGCGAATGCGCCCACGCTCACCATTGCGGCGCTCAGTGCGCGCCTCGGCGCGCATCTCATCTCCCTGCTGAAGGCGTAGATGTCATGCGCGGGCGGGGCACTGTTTTCCTCGGTTTTGTCTCCGCAATGATGCTCGACGCACGGCACGGCTTGGCGCAGGCGCCGGCGAACTGGCAGACAAGTTTCGGCGTCTCAGCCTCGGAGACGAAGGAGCGGATCGTTGCGCTGCACGACCACATATTGCTGATCGGCGTCTGCATCGTCGCGCTCGTCGCCATGCTGATCGGTTTCGCGCTCTTGCGCTTCCGGGCGAGCCGGCACCCCACGGCGTCAAAAGTCACGCGCATGCCCTGGCTGGAATTCGGCTGGACTATCGCGCCGGTGCTGGTGCTGGGCGCGATCGCCGCGCCGTCGCTCCAGCTGCTCGCCTATGAGAGCGATCTTCCCGACGCACAGTTGACGATAAAGGCCAGCGGCCATCAGTGGTTCTGGCGTTATTCCTATCCCGACAATGGCGGCTTCGCATACGATTCCATCATGTTGCCGCCGGCCTCCGTTCCGGCCGGTGAACCGCGTCTGCTAGCGGTCGACAATCGCATGGTTGTCCCGGTCGGCGCTGTCGTGCGCATACAGGTGACATCGTCGGACGTCGTGCACTCCTTCTTCATGCCGGCACTGGGCCTACAGATTTACGCCATGCCCGGGCGCCTCAACGAAACCTGGACACGCGTCGAGAAGCCGGGCGTCTATTACGGGCAGTGCAACCAGATCTGCGGTCTGAATCACTCCTTCATGCCGATCGCGATCGAGGCCATGGCGCAGCCTGATTTCGACGCCTGGGTGCGGGACGCTGCAACGCGATATCCGGTGGTCAGCGCCGCGACTATATCAGCGCAGGTGGCGAAATGAGCGCCACCGAACATAGGCGCGAGTGCCGGTCGATTGCGGCTTGGCTGTTCACCACCGACCATAAGGCGATCGGCACGCTTTATCTCGGATTCGCGATCATGGCGGGGACGCTGGGCGGCGCGATTTCGGGCTACATGCGGCTCGAACTGGCGCAGCCGGGCATGGACTATGTCGTTAACGGCCAGTCCTGGAACGCGCTGATCACCGCGCATGGCCTGATCATGATCTTCTACATGGTGATGCCGGCGTTGATCGGCGGCTTCGGCAACTGGTTCGTCCCGCTGATGATTGGTGCGCGCGACATGGCCTTTCCGGGACTGAACAGTCTCGGCTTCTGGTTGCTGCCGCTGTCTTTGATCATGCTGATCGGGTCGCTGCTGGTCGGCGACGGAACGGGTACCGGCTGGAGCCTCTATCCGCCGCTGTCGGGCATAGACGGCCAGCCCGGACCATCGGTCGACATGACGATCCTCGCGCTGCACTTGGCCGGCATTTCTTCCGTGATCAGCGCGATCAATTTCGTCACTACCATCCTCAACATGCGCGAGGATCGCTTGCCGCTGTTCGGCATGCCGCTGTTCGTTTGGTCGATCCTGATTTCGTCGCTCATGCTGCTTCTCGCCATGCCGGTGCTGGCTGCCGCGCTGGCGATGCTGCTTGCCGACCGCAATTTCGGCGGCGCCTTTTTCGATCCAGCCGGCGGCGGAGACCCGATGCTGTTCATGAACCTCTTCTGGTTCTTCGGCCATCCGGAGGTCTACATCATGATCCTGCCGGCCTTCGGCATCATCAGTCAGATCGTCTCGCGGTTCTCAGGTCGCCCGATTTTCGGTTATCCCGGCATGGTGCTGGCGATGGCATCAATTGCGGCGCTGGGTTTCATCGTCTGGGCGCACCATATGTTCACCGTCGGTGTCGGCTTCGCGCCGCGTGCCTTCTTCACGCTGGCCTCGATGGTGATCGCGGTGCCGACCGGCATCAAGGTGTTCGCCTGGATTGCCACTATGTGGGGCGGGTCGATCCGCCTCACCGTGCCGATGCTGTGGGCGCTGGGCTTCATCATCATGTTCACGGTCGGCGGCACGACGGGGATCGTGCTTGCCAATGCCGGCGCGGATCAAGTGCTGCACAACACCTACTACGTCGTCGCGCATTTCCACTATGTGCTGAGCCTCGGCGCGACCTATGCGATCTTCGCCGGCTTCTATTACTGGTTCCCGCGCATGACCGCACGCATGTTCCCGGAGTGGGTTGGACGGTTGCATTTCTGGTGCTTCTTCATCGGCACCAACGTTCTGTTTTTCCCGATGCATTTCCTCGGACTGGCAGGAATGCCGCGGCGCATCGCGGATTATCCGGACGGTTTCTTGGGCTGGAATATGATTGCGTCGCTCGGCGCTGTGCTCGCGCTCGCCTCCACGCTGCTGTTCCTGGTGATGCTTGCGGTCTCGCTGCGGCGTGGCGCGCCGGCCCCGCGCGACGTGTGGGGTCCGGCTTTCACGCATGAATGGGATGACGATCCCGAGATGGCGCGTGCGCGTGGCACGGCGGGCGCGGAGGCAGGCGCGTGAGCAAGACTGTCACCGAGGTCGGCGGCACGGATGGCCGATGGCCTGTCGCGATTGCTGTCTCGCTGTTCCTGCTAGCGTGCGCCGGTCTCGCGCTCTTCCACCCGTCGCTGTTCGGCACGCTGGCAGGCAGCATCGCGGTACTCGGTCCGCTCGTGATCGCGGTGGGGCTTCTGCCATTGTTCATCGCTCTGACAGCGTGGTCGCGGGCGACGAGTGGTGAGCGTGCGAATGGTCCGCAAAACACCTTTGGCCCGAGGATCGCGATCATCGCCTTAATCGCGTCCGAGGTAGCGTTCTTCGCCGCCTTGTTCGCCGCCTACCTACGATACGCGATCTATCCGGAGGTCGCGGGGTTCAGCTCATGGCCACCTACGCCGATGCGCCCCGACGACCCTTGGGGCGGCCCGCTTCTCAACACAGTGATCCTCGTCGCGTCGGGGGTCTGCGTCGCAGCGGCGCACGACTGGCTTCTGAAAGAGCGATGGCAGCTTTCGGCTATCGGGCTTACCGTGGCGATCGCGCTCGGCGGCGTGTTCGTCGGCCTTCAGCTTCGGGAATTCAGCCTCGCCTCGGTGGGATTCCGCGACGGTGTCTATCCCTCGATCCTCTTCCTTACGACTGGCTTCCACGGCCTGCACGTCATTATCGGCATCTTGTTGCTGTCGATCGCCGAATATCGGGTGATCCGCGCGCGCTCAGCCGGCGGCGCCGGCTTCATCCCGACGGCGGCATCCTGGTACTGGCATTTTGTCGATGCGGTGTGGCTTCTGCTGTTCGCCGTCTTCTACGCCTGGGCCAGCTAGGAGCGTGCGGACGCGACGTCGACTAGCATCGGCATTGCTGAAACATATCTGGGAGCCGGCTGAGGGCGGGCCTTCGCGGTTCAAAGTTGCATAGAATCAAACTCAAAAGCACCCAGAAGAGCTGCCTCTGGCGGAAGTGACCTTACTCCATAGTCGATCAGTTTCCTGCAGGATCAAGTAGTGTAGTGGCTCCCCTCCATCAATCGACCAAGCATATCTCAAGCTGTAGTTGCAAAAGAATTGCGGCCGTGGTTTTGCCTAAATGCAAGTTGCGTTTCAGGATGGGGGCCGCAATGGCAGAGCGTCATTCAATTGATCACGAACTTGCCGTAAAGGCGATGGCGTCTTCCGTGCACGATGCCATAGCGACTCGCCATGGCTTGAGCGGCTGGAACACGAGCCAGGTGAACCGGCGACGGCACCGGGCGATCCTAATGCCGAGGAGGCGGAGCAGGGGGGGAGGTTGGCTGTTGAAGGTTGATGCGCTTGGGCGAAAGCTGACGTCGCTCAACATCAGCAAAACGCCAAAAGCCGCCGGGGTGGGTGGCCGATCAGAGTCTTCGCAATCTCTGTCGCCACGACATGCCGAAAAATGCGCGCCCCAGATCCTTGGCGAACAGATCCCAGTCCGCCTCCGCGACCTGTCTTTACGCAGGTGGCTGAATCGGCATTGTGGGTTTACATCGGCAGCCAAGCCCCTAGTTTTAGAGTTTCGCGCCGCGCACTTTAGTGCGTGGATGATCGAAAACGGGACCGTGAACTCTGGCCAGTCCCTCAAATATCCCAAAGGATGACTGCCATGACACAGGCCAAGAATGGCGACACCGTGCGCATCAATTATACTGGACGTCTTGCTGACGGCACTCAATTCGATTCTTCCGGCAGCGAACCGCTGCAATTCAAGCTCGGTGAAGGGCAAGTGATCCCCGGCCTTGAGACCCATGTCGAGGGGATGGAGGTCGGCGCGAAAAGCACCGTCACCGTTCCCGCCGACGCCGCCTATGGTCCCAACCGCCCCGAAGCGGTCATGACCGTCGACCGCGCGAGGGTGCCGGACAACATCAACATCGATATCGGTACTCGACTGCAGGCCAGAACCCCCGAAGGGCGCCCCATGCAGGTGACGGTCGTCGGCGTCGACGACGCCAGCGTCAAGCTCGACGGCAATCATCCGTTGGCCGGAAAGGATCTGGTGTTCGACGTTGAACTGGTCGAGATCGTTCAGGCGGCGTAGGGTATCCATGCGGCCAGGACCGTGGTGGCTATGATTTCGGGTGACGGACTTCCGCCGGAGGTTTCGGCGGTTTGTGCCGCCTGCCGCCCTGCTTTCCGCGCTTAGGCCATCGCCAAAACCGTGCCGACATTCGTAAGGTTCGACACTGCATCTAATCTAATGCGACAGCGCGCAAAGCTGTCATGCACGGCTGCGTTTGCGAGAGTCTGCTTCGGTCAAAAGCAGCCTCCCGGCTCTAGCCTCCACCCCTACCGATCCTCAATAATCCGCAAATACGCCGCCGTGACGAACAGCACGATCAGCCCGAACAGTATCCGCCGCGCGCCTTCCGGCATTTGCAGGATGGTCAGCAGCGTCGTCAGCACGGTGAGGATCAGCGCCCCGATGATGGTGCCGGTGTAGCCGCCGCGGCCGCCGAATATCGAGGTGCCGCCGATCACCGCGGCGGCCACCGAAGGCAGCACCAGCGGCTCGGCCAGCGACAGCGACGGCGCCTTGATCAGGCCGATGTAGAGCAGGCCGGTGATGCCGGCGAGCACGCTGGAGATGACGTAGAGCGCTGTGATGACCTGCCAGTAGCGGACGCCGGACAGGCGCGCTGCGCCTTCATTGTCGCCGACTGCGTAAAGCAGGCGGCCAAAGCCGGTGCGGTTCAAGGTGAAGACGATGAGGACGGCGATGGGCACGAACAGCAGCAGCGCGTTGGGCACGCCATAGGTGAGGCCAGTGCCCAACCAGGCCAGGAAGGGCGGAATCTTGGCGCCCGAAGCGATGACGGTGCGCTGATAGACCTGCAGGCAGCCGGTGCCGATCAGGCTGGTGCCAAGCGTCATGATCAGTGGGTGCACGCGAAACACGCCGACGCCGATGCCGTTGACCAGGCCGATCAGCACCGCCGGCACCAAGGCGATCAGGATCGCCACCGCCGGGTCATGGTTGACGACCTGCGTCGCCATGATGAAGGCGCTCATCGTCGCCACGGTTCCGACCGACAGATCGATGCCGCCGGTCAACATGGTCATGGTCTGGCATCCGGCCAGAATTGCCAGCGGAATGGCGAATTTGACGGTGTTGGCGAGCCAGCGCTCGTTGACGATGCCGGGGCGCAGGATCTGCAGGACCACCACCAGGATGACCAGCAGGATGATCAGCGGGATCAGCGGCCGGTCGGCCATGAAGCGCTTGAGGCGGCGGCCGAAGGGGACGGTTTGGATCGCGGTTGTGCTCATGAGGTTGCTCGCGATTGGGGTGGCGCGATGCCGGGAGAGGATGGCGTTCTACGGCGCTCCCCTCTGTCCTGCCGGACATCTCCCCCCCCGGGTGGTGGGGAGATTGGCAGCTTCGGCGCCTCGCTCATTCTTGCAACGTCGACAATTGGCGAAAGCCGTCGCGCCGTCCAATCTCCCCCCAAGTGGGGGAGATGCCAAGTGATTGCAAAGAGGGCAGGACAGAGGGGGGCGCCGTGGATCGCCGACTCCGTAAACCAGCCTTGCGCCATTGCTCATCATTGCCGCCCCCTCATCGTAATAAAGGCGCCAAACATGACGACGGCGACCATGATCGCGCCCTCGATGATTGCGGTGACGTTGGGATCGATGGCCAAGAGCGTCAGGTCGGTGCGCACCAGCCGCAGCACGAAGACGGCGACGATCGGGCCGAGCAGGCCGCCCTTGCCGCCGCCAAGCGCTACGCCGCCGAGCACCACCGCCGCCACGCTGGCGAGAAGATAGGGGCCGGGAATAGGGGCGCCGATGCCTGTGCTCATGGTCAGCGCCAGCCCGCCCATGGCAGCGAAAAGCCCCGACAGGGCATAGGCGATGATTTTGGTGCGCGCGACCGGCACGCCGCTGCGAAATGCGGCGAGCTCGCTGCTGCCGATGGCGTAGATCGACAGGCCGAGTTTTGAGCGCTTGAGCGGTATCCAGATGATGCACAGGCAGACGACCAGAAGCACCAGCGCCTTCGGTATCCAGGCAGAGATATCTGGCAAGCCCGGGATCGCGACGGTGCCGACGATGGTCGCCCGCAGCCATTCGGCCACCGCGCCGCCGGGCGCGCCGAGCACCAGCAGCGCCGCGCCCTGCAGGACGAACAGGGTGGCCAGCGTGACGACGATATCGGGCACGCGGGTGACGACGATCAACATGCCGTTGACGGCGCCCAGCACCAGCCCCATCGCCAGCACGAACGGAACGACAAAAAGCGCGTATTCCTCGCTGGCGCCGTCCATCATCGAGGCGGCGGTGACGCTGGTCAGCGCCATCATCGCGCCGACGGAAAGATCGATGCCGCCGGCGATGACGACAATCGTCTGGGCGGCCACGGCAAAGGCGTAAGGCAGCACCGCGCGCACCAGCGAGCCGAAATCGCCACTGCCATAGCCCGGCTGGATCAGCCTGGTGATCACCAGCAGGACCACGAACAGGACAAGCAGACCGGCGACCCAGCCCTGACGGCGGACGAGGCGGGTCAAGGTTTCGCCACCGGGCTCGAGTGGATATCGGCAAGAATGCCGACGTCCACCTTGGCGCCGCGCGGCAAGCCATAGGCGGCGCGCATCAGTGCCGGCTCGTCGGCGAGTTCGACGGGGAAGACATCGACGACGCGTCCCCCAAAGATGACGATGACGCGATCGCAGACACGCTGCACCTCCTCGAGTTCGGATGTATAGAACAGCACCGACTTGCCTTGGTCGGCGAGTTCGCGCAGCAGCTTGTAAATCTCCTGCTTGGTGCCGACATCGATGCCGCGCGTCGGGTCGAAGCAGAGGATGGTCTGTGCCTCAGCGGCGATCCAGCGGGCGATCGTCACCTTCTGCTGGTTGCCGCCGGACAGCCGCTGCACCTCGCGCTGGGCGCGGGTGTCGATCTGCAGACGCTCGATCGCGCTGACGACCCTTGAGCGTTCCTGCGCCATGTTGATCGGCCCCCAGTTGCGCAAGGCGGCGCTGAACGGGAGCGCGATGTTTTCGCGCACCGAGCGCTGCATGGTCAGCGCTTCGGTGCGGTCGCCGGGCACATAGGCGATGCCGGCGCGGATCGCATCGGCCGGATGCGCGAATTTCACCGGCTGCTCGTCCACCTCGATCGTGCCGCCGGACGGGCGGATCGAGCCGGCGAGCGCGGCGAACAGCTCGTCCTGGCCTTGGCCCTCGAGCGCGACGACGCCAGCGACCTCGCCATTCGCCAGGTCGAACGAGACGTCGTTGAGCTTGGTGCCGACACGAAGGTTCGCCACGCCGAGGCGCGCGCGGCTATCCCCAGGCGAAGCGGCCTGGCTCGCCTGGCGCGCCGTCACGCGCGTCTTCTCGACCTTGGCGCCGAGCATCATCTCGACGATGCGCTCCTCGACGCCCGGCTCGATGTCGACGACGCCGACAGTCTCGCCGTCGCGAAGCACGGTGGCACGGTCGCAAAGCGCCGATATCTCGACAAAGCGGTGGGAAATGAAGATCACAGAACGGCCGCTGTCGCCCTGGCGGCGAACGACCTCAAGCACCTTTTCGGCAAGGTTAGCCGGCAATGCTGCGGTCATCTCGTCGAGCAGCAAAACGTCGGGCTCGACCGCCAGCGCCCGCGCCAGGTCGAGCACGCGCAACACGGCCAGCGGGATGTCGCGCGCGGTGTCGCGTATGTCGAGGTCGGGAATGCCGAGTTCGCGCACCCAGGCGCGGAACGGCTCGACCGGCGTGTCGGTCAGGCGAAGGTTGGAGGCGACGTCGAGATCGGGGATCAGCGATGGTTCCTGGTAGACCGGAAGCAGGCCGGCGCGGCGCGCATCGGCAGGCGAGCGCACGTCGCGCGTCTCGCCGCGGATCAGGATATGCCCGGTATCGGCGCGGATGGCGCCGGTCAGGATTTTGACCAGCGTCGATTTGCCGGCGCCATTGGCGCCCATCAGGGCGTGAACCTCGCCCGGCAGGACCGACAGCGACGCATTGCGCAGCGCCACCACGGCGCCGTAAGTCTTGACGACGCCGGTGGCGTCCAGGAGCGGGTTGGTGGTCAAAATCGCGTTGCTCTCGTTCAAAGTTGTCTAAAACGGCGATCTTGCCTTCTCCCACAAGGGGAGAAGGAGGAAGCGCGGCAGAGATCATTACTCGCCAGGGCCCTTGCAGGCGATGATCTGCTCCTTGGTGTAGGTGGTCCACTCCGGAATGGAGATCGAGACCGGCCATTCCGGGCTCAGCGACGGATCGGCGACGCTTTTCAGCTTGGCCTTGCCCTCTTCGGTGGCGTTCTCCCACAGCTGCGGCTCGACGAGCACGGTCTGCTCCGCCGGCTTCTTGCCGTTCAGGATCTGCAGGGCCAGCGTCACGCCGGCGCCGCCGATCGAGCCGGGATTGGTCACCGCCGCGCCGACAAGGCCTTCGACCGAGTTCAGCTGGCCGACGAAGCCGGCATTGTCGGCGCCGACCACCGGCACCAGCGGCGTCTGCGACTCGACCAGCGCGTCGACGATCACATTGTCGATGCCCGAGGTCCAGATGCCGTTGAACGGCGATCCGGTGGCGATGAAGTCGAGGATCTGCTGCTTGCCCTGGTCCTGCTGCCAGCCGGTGAAGACCTCATGCACGACCTTGACGTCGGGGAATTCGGCGAGCGCCTTCTTAAAACCCTTGTCGCGGTCGCTGTCGGCCGAGGCGCCGGCGGCACCACGCATATAGACGACGTCGCCCTTGCCGCCGATCTGCTGGAACAGCCATTTGGCGCCGAGATAGGCGTACTGTTCCTGGTTGTTGGAGATGATGTAGGCCGAAGGCTCGGTGACCGCCTGGTCGACGGCGACGACGACGATGCCGGCCTTGGTGGCTTCCTCGAGCGCTGACTTGATGCCGGCGGGATCGGCCGGGTTGACGACGATGGCGTTGACCTTGGCGCTGATCAGGTTGCGGATGTCCTCGAGCTGGCCGGCGGCGTCGGTGTTGCGATGGGCGATGTTGAGCTTGGTGACCTCGCCGGAGGCAAGCGCCTGCGCCTTGATGGCGCAGATCATCTCCTCGCGCCAGCCATTGCCCTGCACCGTGTTGGAGACGCCGATCGTGTATTTGGCTTCAGCGGACGAGACGCCCGCCGAAGCCAGGAACGCCGCGCCGGCAAGCAGCGGGACCATTGCCAGATATTTTTTCATTTCAGTCTTCCTCCACCTTGTTTTTCAGTTCAGTTCGAAAAGGGGTTCATTTCACGAAGGGGCGCAGCATGTCGCGGGCGAGCAGAAAGCCGCGCTTGACGTCGTCGTCGCTTCCCTCAAAGCGCCGGTCCTCGTGTTCGATGATGATGGCTCCGTCGTAGCCGGCGCGGTAGAGGCCGGAGAAGATCACATTCCAGTCGACATCGCCAAGCCCCGGCATGCGCGGCACCTGCCAGCCCATGCCGGCCGAGAGGATACCGCGCTCGTAAAGCCCATCATGATCGATCATCAGGTCCTTGGCATGGACATGCAGCATGTACGGGCCGAATTCCCTGATGAAGCGGGCCTGGTCGATCATCTGCCAGACCAGATGCGACGGGTCGAAGTTCATGCCGACGTCGCCGCCCCAGGCATCGAGGATGCGGCGCCAGATATAGGGCGAATAGGCGATGTTGTGGCCGCCCGGCCATTCGTCGTAGCTGAAGATCATCGGGCAGTTCTCAAAAGCCAGCTTGACGCCGTTGTCGCGCGCACGGGCGATGATATCGGGCCACAGTTTGAGTGCCTCTTGCCAGTTGGCGTCGATGGTTTTTGAGGCGTCGCCGCCGCAGAAGGTGTTGACGACAGGCACGCCCATATGGCTCGCCAGCACGATCACCTTCTTCAAATGATCGACGACAGCCTTGCGGTGGGCGGCATCGGGATGCAGCGGATTGGGATAAAAGCCGAGGCTGGAGATCGACAGGTTCTCTTCCGCCAGTGCGGCGGCGATTTCCTTGGCCTGCGAGGCCGAGGTCGAGGCGGCGTCGATATGGCTGGTGCCGGCATAGCGCCGGGCTGCGCCTGAGGATTTCGGCCAGCAGGCGATCTCCAGCGCCTCGAAGCCGGCAGAACTTGCCCAGTCGGCGACCTCGCCAAGCGGGGTGTCGGCAAACGGTGCGGTGAGCAATCCGAGCTTCATGTGGCCCTCCCGTGGTTCACGACCGGCCTACTATGCCGATTGTGCAGGCCGCTTCAACCGTGTCGCCGCCGGCAATGCGCAAACCTGTCTGACGAATGCCATCGGATCGTCGCAGAGCAGGCCATCGTGAGCGGCTGTGACAGCCGTGCGGAACGGCTGGATTTAGTTAGGCGTCTGACAACAGCAGGACTTCCCTTGGCTGGGCACCTGTCCACTCCCGCAACGACCTGATTTTGCTCTTGTGGGGCGATTTCGGTCGAGCTAATGATGTGTCGGGATTAGGGGTTTGAAGTGACTGACATCATCACATTCGTGGTTGCTGGCGCGTGCGCGGCAGTTGGATTTGGCGTGATCTGGTACGTCAGAACGAGACCGCCTATCCCTGAAGGTCACGAGGACTCCGATCTGAGGGAATGGCTTGATGGCCAGGTTTAAGCCCCAAGCTCAAAGCCCGCCAGAGCGCGTTCGGGGTGCCGGTACAGCTATCTTCTTGATTTTACTGAGGTAAAAATCCGCTGGTGGAGCTGAGGAGGATCGAACTCCTGACCTCGTCATTGCGAACGACGCGCTCTCCCAGCTGAGCTACAGCCCCATCCAGCGGAATGGGCGCATTTATCGGGCGCGGCGGTTTCCTGTCAAGACGGCGTT
The DNA here is from genome assembly GCF_055811535.1 of Mesorhizobium sp. WSM4816. NCBI lineage: Bacteria > Pseudomonadati > Pseudomonadota > Alphaproteobacteria > Hyphomicrobiales > Phyllobacteriaceae > Mesorhizobium > Mesorhizobium sp. WSM4816. The sequence goes on from NZ_JBVVQR010000010.1 coordinate 154,438, forward strand.
TTGCCCAAAGCCGGGCGGCCAGCCACCGGCCTGCCGTGCCGCGAAGCTGGCTCTTGCCGCCTCCGCCTGCAATGGCTACATGTCGGCAACAACCGGAGACCGGCATGATAGCCCTCATTCAGACCATTGTCCTGGCGCTTGACATTTATTGGTGGATCATCATCGCTTCGGCGATTTTCTCCTGGCTCTACGCCTTCAACGTCGTCAACTCGCGCAACCAGTTCGTCGATAGCGTCAGCAACATGCTGTTCCGGCTGACCGAGCCGGCGCTGCGGCCGATCCGCCGCTTCCTGCCCGATCTCGGCGGCATCGATATTTCGCCGATCATCCTGCTTTTGATCCTGTTCTTCCTGCGGCAGTTCCTGCTCACCACGGTGGCGCCGCTGGTCGTCTGACGGCGGTTCCATGACCGGGCCGTTTCGCCCGCGTAACGACGGCGTCGACCTGTTCGTCCGGCTGACGCCGAAAGCGGCGATGGACAGGCTCGAAGGCATCGAGATCTCGGCAGACGGGCGAAGCCATCTGAAGGCCCGCGTCCGTGCCGTGCCGGAAAACGGCGCCGCCAACCAGGCGCTCGAACGGCTGGTCGCCAAGGCGCTGGGCGTGCCGCGATCGGCCGTCTCGGTCATCGCCGGCGGCACGGCCCGGCTGAAGACGCTGCGCATATCAGGCGATCCGGCGGCGCTGGCGAAAGCCATCGAGGCGTTGGATGGCGGCCCAAGTGCGTCGCGTTAAAGTGGCCTGCTGTGCGAGGATACGTCGGTCCGTGCCGCCCCTCATTGCCCTGCCGGGCATTTCTCCCCGTATAGTGACGGGGAGAAAGACGCCGCCACAGATGGCTTCGCCAACCACCAGCATTGCAGAAGTAACGTCAAGATTGCGGCCAGCCTCTTTCTCCCCGTTTACGGGGAGAAATGCCCGGCAGGGCAATGAGGGGCGGCGCCGAGGTTCGCGATTGACCCATGGCAGCTCCGCCGGCCTCTACACCAGCCCGCGCTTGGCCATCATCGCTTCGGGAGACGGCATCTTGCCGCGGAAGGCGGTGTAGAGCTCTTCCGGGTCCTTGGAACCGCCGGCGGCATAGATGTTTTTCCTGAGCCGTTCGGCCAGCGCCGGATCGAACAGGTCGCCCGTCTCCTCGAAGGCGGCGAAGGCGTCGGCGTCGAGGACCTCCGACCACATGTAGGAATAGTAGCCGGCCGAATAGCCGTCGCCGGCAAAGATGTGGCCGAAATGCGGGGTGCGGTGGCGCATGGCGATGGTGTCGGGCATGTTGAGCCTCTCGAGCGTTTCGGCTTCGAAACGAAGCGGCTCGTCCGGCGCGTCCGGCCGTGCGTGGTAGGCCATGTCGACCAGTGCCGAGGCGGTGAACTCGACCGTGGCGAAGCCGGCGCCGAAGGTGCGCGCCGCCAGCATCTTGTCGACCAGCGCCTTCGGCATCGGTTTGCCAGTCTTCACGTGCAGAGCATGCTTTTCCAGCACCGCCGGCACCGTCAGCCAGTGCTCGTAGAGTTGCGAGGGCAGTTCGACGAAATCGCGGCTGACCGAGGTGCCCGCGACCGATGGCCAGGTGACCTCGGTTAGCATGCCATGCAGGGCATGACCGAATTCGTGGAACAGGGTTTTGGCTTCATCGACCGACAAAAGCGCTGCCTCGCCCTCCGGCGGCTTGGCGAAATTCATGATGTTGTAGATGACCGGCCTGGAGCCATCGCCAAGCTTGTAGCCGGACTTCAGCGCGCTCATCCAGGCGCCGGAGCGCTTTGACGGCCGCGCGAAATAGTCGGCCAGGAACAGCCCGCGCTCGCTGCCGTCGGCATTCCTGACGATGAAAACGCGCGCGTCCGGATGCCAGGTGGCAATGCCTTGCTTCTCCTCGAAGCTGATGCCGAACAATTTTGTCGCCACGTCGAAACAGGCGTCGATGATGCGGTCGAGCTGCAGATAGGGCTTCAGTTCGGCCTCGTCGAAGGCAAACTTCTCGGCGCGCAGCTTCTCCTGATAGAAGCGCCAGTCCCAGGCGGCGAAATCTTCGTTGCTGCCGGCCTCGGCCGCCAGCCGCTGCAATTCGATCTGATCGCTTGCGGCCTTTTCCACCGCCTTTCCCCAGACCGGGTCGAGCAGCGTATGCACCGCCTCGGGCGTCTTTGCCATGGTGTCGTCGAGCTTCAGCGCGGCGTAGGAAGCGTAGCCGAGCAGCTTCGCCTTTTCGGCGCGCAGGCGCAGCATGTCGCGCACCACGGCGGTGTTGTCGGTGGCGCCGCCGTTCTGGCCGCGCATGGTGAAGGCGCGGAAGGCGATCTCGCGCAGGTCACGGCGTTCGGAGAAGGTCGAGAACGGCTCGTAGATCGAGCGCGACAGGGTGACGGCATAGCGGCCCTTCTGGCCGCGCATCTCGGCGGCCTCGGCCATCGCGCTTTTCAGGAATTCCGGCAGGCCGGCAAGGTCGGCTTCATCGAGGAACAGCGCCCAGTCGCGCTCGTCGGCAAGCAGATTCTGGCCGAAATTCGTGCCGAGCGACGACAACTCCTCATTGATCACCGCCAGCCGCTTCTTGCCCTTAGCGTCGAGCCTGGCGCCGGAGCGGACGAAATTCTTCCAGGTCTTTTCCAGCACCCGCAGCGTTTCGGCATCGAGTTTTAGGGCGTCGCGGCGCTGGTAGAGATCGTCGATGCGGGCAAACAGCCTCTCGTTCATCGAGATCGCCGAGAAATGCCGCGACATTTTTGGCGATATGTCGCGCTCCAGCGCCTGGATCGCCTCGTTGGTGTGGGCGCCGGCCCGGCACCAGAAGATCGACGAGACATGGTCGAGCGCCTCACCGCCAAGCTCGAGCGCTGCAAGCGTATTCTCGATGGTCGGGGTCTCGGCATTGCCTGCTATCGCCTCGATCTCGGCCTCGTGCGCCGTCAATGCCGCATCGAAAACCCCGGAAAAATCGCCGTCGCCGATGCGGGTGAAATCGGGCAGGCCGAGCGGCCCTTGCCAGGTGGTCAGCGGATGGGCGGCGAGGTCGACGGCGGACGGCATGGGCAATCTTTCGTAAGTGAGGGGCTTTCGCTGAGTGGCGGGATGAGGCGGATCGTCACCGATGTAAGGCGCTGGCTTGCCGCACGCAATATCGCGGCTGGTCAGTAGCTATCGCAGTTTTCGGCGATCGCCGCCTGCGAGCTGGCAGTGATGCGGTTGTCGGCGATCGCGAAGGTTTCCTGCATCAGCACGTCGTTGTTGGGGAAATCATAACAGGCGATCACCGTGGTGACGCCGCCCTCGGTCTTCTCGATCCGATGCCGGATTTCAGCCCCGGCGACAGCGCCCTCCCAGTCGTCGATGGAGGCGATGAACTCCTGCTTGGTCTGGACGACGCCGAGATCGTCGAGTTTTATCCGGACGTCGTCGGCAAGCAGGTCCGACAGTTCCGTGCGATCGGCGACCAGCAGCGCCGCGTACCAGCGGCTGATGAGCGCGCCGTCGTCGGCGCCGGCGGACATGACTGAAAACAGCAGCGCCGCTGCGGCCAAAGCGATCGAACGGCATGCCATGCAACCCTCCTACGTCATCTCCGGCCGCTCGAAGTCGCCGGTGTCCTTGTTCATCACCCAGAGTTCGCCGGTCGAGATGTCGAACCAGGCGCCGTGCAGCGACAGCCGTCCCTTGCCTTCCAGGATCGAGACGCAGGGAAAGGTCCTGAGATTGGCGATCGAATAGCGGATCGAAATGCGCTCGAGCGCGGTCTGCCGCTCGGTCGCCGTCATGAAGGTGCTGGACGACACGGTCTCGGCGGCCGGCGCAATCAGGCTCATCCACTTGCCGATGAAGTCGCCGGGCGACAACGGCGCGGCGGTACTGTCGAGTGCTGCGCGGATGCCGCCGCAGCGGCCATGGCCCATCACCACTATGTTCTTGACCTTGAGGCTCTGCACGGCGAACTCGAGCGCCGCCGAGGTCGAGTGGAACTGGTCGTCGGGCGCATAGGGCGGCACCAGATTGCCGACATTGCGCAGCACGAAGAGTTCGCCGGGGCCAGCGTCAAAAATCGCCTCGGGAGCCGCGCGGGAGTCGCAGCAAGCAATGATCATTGTTTCGGGGGCCTGGCCCTCGCGAGCAAGCGAGCGATAGCGCCCGCTTTCGGCGAGATAGCGGCCACTCATGAAATTGCGGTAGCCGGTGAGCAGATGGTCTGGGAGATGAGGCATTGGCGGCGTCTGGAGCCTTTCGGGGTTAGGCGGCAGCTCTGTAGGTCAGGAAGGCTCTAGCGGCAAAAGCCGGTCGCGAGCAATGCCGAATCGCGAAGGACGTGGTTGCCATTCGCCAATGCGATTGCCTCGCCGATAGATGGGCCGAGGAGATTCACGCCCAAATGGCGACAGGGATACCAAAACGGTCGGCGAGCGGCGGATCCGGAAACGGCCTTGCCTCGCCGCTGGCGATGCGACCGGCGATCAGCATCATCGCTGCGGCGTCGAGAAAGTCGTCGGCAGCGGCGCCTCGCGGCGGCGTCCGGTCGAGAAAGCCCCTGACATAACCGTGCCGGCAAAGCAGCGCCTTGCGTTCCGCCATGCCGGCCGGGTTGACGGCGCCCTTGATCTTCTTCGGCAGGCGCATCGCCCGGTCGTCGTTCAGCCGGCAGAAGGCGACTTCCGGATGCGATTCGAAGACGCGGCGGCGCAGTTCGGGACGCGCGATCAGAACCGCATCGACCTCGCGGATCTTGGCAAAGATCCCAAAAGCCTGGATCGAGACGCCGCGCGGCGGATTGGAGGTCGCCTTGGCCACTTCGCTTGCTTGGCGATGCGCGGCATGCCAGGCCTCGATCGTGGTGAAGCCGTCCGTATGCGCATAAAGCGCCGCACGCGAGGGGATGGCGAAGACACTCGATTGCCTGTTGCCGAGCAGCGGCCGCACCAGCGATTCGGGTCCGCGGCCGCCCTTTTGTGAAACATCGGGCAGGCCGATCGGCATGTCGACGGCGACTGTTGCCTCGGCTGGCAATGCGTCGAGAAGTGCTGCGAAGCTTGGAAAAACGGCTACCGAGGGGGCTGCGCCCGGGTTACGAGGTGTCGAACCGGGCTCGCGGCGAACGGCGATCCAGCCGGCCTTGCAGCCATCGACGCCGACGACAGTCACGCTCTTTTGTCCCGCCCCGGATGCAGGAGATGGCGAAGCTGCACCATCGCCATCGGGTGCGACAGGCTCTGTGCATCGGTTTCGAGCTGCAATTCGTCGCCGCCGCGCTTGGCGGTGCGCGCCAGGATCTCGTAGACCGCCGCCGTGGTCGACTGCAGTGCCTTGATCGCCGGCTGGCCGGACAGGATGCGCGCCAGATAGACGGCCGCCGTCAGGTCGCCGAGGCCATTGGGCGGCTTGTCGATGAGGCGATGCTCGGCGAGCAGCGCCTGGTTGCCGTTGAGCAGCAGATTGCCGGTGCCGCCGGCCATCATCGCCGGCGCCGACGTGACCAGCATGGTCGACGGCCCGGCCTGAAGGGCGGCCGCCATCACCGCTTGGAGGTCGGGCAGCGGCGCTCCCGCCATCCATTCCAACTCGTAGCGGTTGGGCGTGGCGATGTCGGCGATCGGCATCAGCCGGTCGCGCATCGCGATGGCGGTCGTCTCCGGCACATAAAGCCCGCCCGAATCGCCCATCACCGGGTCGCAGATATAGACGGCGTCCGGCGTCTTCGCCTTGACCGCGCCGACCAGCGAGGCGACGGCGTCGGCCTGGCCGCCTTCGCCGAGATAGCCGGAAAGCACTGCGCCGACCTCGCCCAGCCACGGCGCGCGCTCGAGATCGGCCATTAGCGCCCTGAATTGATCGAGCGGCGGCACGATGCGCGTCGCCCGTCCATGGCCCGGATGCCAGGGCAGGATGACGGTCGGCACCGCCCACACCGGAAAGCCCAGCGTCTCCAGCGCAAAGACTGCGGCGCGGTTGCCGACCGAGCCACGCGCGACATGGCTGGAAATGACGATGACCGCGCGCGGCGCGTCGTGTTCTTCGGTGCTCACGAGGTTCCTAACCCTGGATGATGAAAAGCACGAGCCAGATCAACAGGCCAATGCCGACAATGAACCCCAGCGCCCGGCCAATGCGCGTGCCCCAATATTCGATCGGGTCCGCCCGGTCGGCGTCTGCTGCAGTGACGTCATCGCGCGCGCCCTTCGCCGTCCGCGCAACGGACGAGGCCGGGTCGGTTTCACTTGCCACGCGCTCGATGATGCGGCGCGATTCGTCGTCGCTGTCCTGGCGTCCCGCCATGGCTATGCCCTGTTTTCGCAGCGACTTTAACCTGTTCGCCCGGTCAATTACAGGGCCTGACAGTGAATGCCAAAGCACCAGCAGCGCCCCAGGTCGAGGTCATGTTCTTGCGCGCGGATTGTGGTAATGCTTCGCCCGTCAGTCTTGTTGAGGGATTTTTCCATGCCTGCCCTTTCCTCCCCTTTCGTCTTCCGCAACCTGCCAGCCTTGCTGATGATGGCGATCGTGCTGCCGCTGCTGGCCGGCTGCGGCTACAACACCATTCCGACGGCGGAGGAAAACGCCAAGGCCGCATGGAGCCAGGTGCTGAACCAGTACCAACGCCGCGCCGATCTCATTCCCAACCTGGTCGAGACGGTCAAGGGCTATGCGGCGCACGAGAAGGATACGCTCGATGCCGTTGTCGAGGCGCGCGCCAAGGCGACGCAGGTGACGGTGACGCCCGAAACGCTGAGCGATCCGGAAGCGGTCAAGAGATTCCAGGACAGTCAAGCCGGCCTGACCAGCGCGCTGTCGCGGTTGCTGGCAGTGGTGGAGAATTATCCCGACCTCAAGGCCAACCAGAATTTCCTGGCGCTGCAGGCGCAGCTCGAAGGCACCGAGAACCGCATCTCGGTCGCCCGCCGCGACTATATCGAGGCGGTGCGGGAGTATAATCTGACGCTGAGGACCTTCCCGTCGGTGATTTGGGCGACCCTGTGGTTCCGCGACAATCAGCCATTCGCCAATTTCACCATCGAGGAAGACAAGATGCAGACGCCGAAGGTCGATTTCGGCACGCAGCAGGGTGGGTGAGAACAGCTGGTTGGCGTTGTCCCTGTTGGCCTTGCACTCCGTCGCGCCCCCCTCTGTCCTGCCGGACATCTCCCCCACAAGGGGGGAGATTGGCAGCTTTGTCGAAGGCGCCTCCCTTGCAACGTTGCAGGTCTGCGAAAGCCATGGTGACGGCCGATTTCCCCCCAACTGGGGGAGATGTCCGGCAGGACAGAGGGGGGCGCGAAGGAACGCCAGCCTGACATTCCTGTACGTCGTCCTAAGCCTTCTCTTCCTCCCCCTCACCGCCCTTGCCGCCGAATTGCCTGCCCTGACCGGGCGGGTCGTCGACAATGCCGGCATCATCGATGCCGCAACCGAAGCGGCGCTGACCCGGAAGCTTGCGGATTTCGAGGCCAAGAGCTCTGACCAGATCGTCGTCGCGACGCTTCCTGGCCTCGACGGCGAGGAAATCGAGCCCTACGCCAACCGGCTGTTCCGCGCCTGGAAGCTCGGCCAGGCCGGCGAGGACAATGGCGTGCTTTTGCTGGTCGCCAAAGACGATCGCAAGATGCGCATCGAGGTCGGCTACGGGCTGGAAGGCACGCTGACCGACCTGCACACCAGGCTGATCATCGAAAACGACATGGTGCCGGCCTTCCGCGCCGGCGATTTCTCCGGCGGCATAATGAAGGCCGTCGACGACATGGTCATGGTGCTGGAAGGCAATCCGGAAGAGCTGGAAGCGCGCGGGACCCGCAACCAGCAGCCGCCATTCAACACCGACGATCTGTTCTTTGCGATCTTCATAAGCATATGGGCGATCATCTTCTTCGGCAGCATCGCCGCCTCCATTCTGCCGCCGATCTTCGGCCGGAAGATCGGCCCCGGTCGCTATCGCTGGCTGGGCATGATTTTCGAGCCGGGCCGGCAATCTTCTGGCGGTTGGTCGTCCGGCGGGGGAGGCTGGTCGTCGGGCGGAGGAGGCTCAGGCGGCGGCGGCTTTTCGGGCGGCGGCGGCTCGTCCGGTGGCGGCGGATCTTCAGGAAGCTGGTGAGACACGACATGGCAACTCGACCGATCAGCCGCGAGGACCATGACCGCATCGCGAAAGCGATCCGCGTCGCCGAATCAAACACCGACGGCGAAATCTACTGCGTGGTCGCCTATGCCAGCGACGGCTATTTCTTTCCGGCTGCCTTCATGGCGACGCTGGCGATGCTCGTCGTCAGCCTCGCCGTCAGTTACGGGCTGGAAGCGTGGTGGCTGTCGATCCGCGTGCCGCATTTCGTCATCGCCCAGCTTCTGGCGATGGCCTCGGTGCTTGTGCTGTTGTGGGCGCTGCCCGGCTTGCGCATCCACCTGGTGCCGAGACGGCTGCGTTACCAGGCCGCGCACGCCAATGCGATAAAGCAGTTCCTCGCCCGCAACGTCCACCGCACCACGGCGCGCACCGGCGTGCTGGTTTTCGTTTCGATTGCCGAGCACTACGCCGAAGTGATCGCCGACAGCGGCATCGACAGCCGCGTTGGCCAGCATGTCTGGGACGGCGTCGTCCGCGACCTTACCGCGCATGCCCGCGACGATCGTCTCGCCGACGGCTTCATCAAGGCGATCGAAGCGACGGGTGCGGTGCTGGCCGAGCATTTCCCGGTTTCTTCCGGCGACAGCAACGAGCTCGACGATCATCTGGTCGAAATCTGAGTCGCTACGAACGGTTTTTTCAGCACTCAACGGCACGTCTATCGTCTGTGCGAAAGCTTGGGAGCCGCTGACCGGACTCTTGCAATCGGGCGATCCGGGTTTATGGTTAACCAATCATGAAGACGCTGAGCATCGACATCAGGAAAGCCGAGCCGCGCGACGCAAGCGCCATCGCCGACGTGCACCTGCTGGCCTGGCGCGGCGCCTACTCCGGCATCATCCCGCATCGCACGCTGACATCGATGATCAACCGCCGCGGCGCCGACTGGTGGGCGAACGCCATCCGCCGCGCCGCCACCGTCCTGGTTGTCGAGATCGGCGGCAAGGTCGCCGGCTACGCCACGATCGGCAAGAACCGCGCCCGCGAGCTCAAGCAGCAGGGCGAGATCTACGAACTCTACGTGCGCCCGGAATATCAGGGCATCGGGCTCGGCAGCCGGCTATTCTCGGCCGCACGGGCGCGACTGGCAGACCACGGGCTGAAAGGCATGGTGGTGTGGGCGCTGGAGGACAACCAGAACGCGCTCACCTTCTATGCCGGCGCCGGCGGCCGCGACGTCGCCGAGGGCGTCGAGGTTTTCGAGCAGAAGGCTCTGAAGAAGGTCGCCTTCGTCTGGGAATGACGGCTCGACACGCCTCTCGCCAGCACCCTCAGCCGATTTCAGTACCATTCGCCGCATTGCACCATGCGCCGCTGCCCGCTATCGGTTTCCAATCGAAAGAGGGACAAAGCCATGCGTATCGAAGCCATCGCCATCGGAAAGAACCCGCCGGAGGACATCAACGTCATCATCGAGGTGCCGATCGGCGGCGAGCCGATCAAGTACGAGATGGACAAGGAGGCCGGCACGCTGTTCGTCGACCGCTTCCTGCACACCTCGATGCGCTATCCCGGCAATTACGGCTTCGTGCCGCACACGCTGTCGGGTGACGGCGACCCGATCGACGTGCTGGTCTGCAACACGCGGGCGCTGGTGCCGGGCTGCGTCATCAATGTGCGGCCGATCGGCGTGCTGGTGATGGAGGACAATTCCGGCCTCGACGAAAAGATCATCGCGGTGCCTTCGCCCAAGCTGACGCTGCGCTACGAGAACGTCACCGAATACACGCACCTGCCCGACATCACCCGCCAGCAGGTGCAGCACTTCTTCGAGCACTACAAGGATCTGGAACCCGGCAAATGGGTTAAGATCGAGGGCTGGCACGATGCCGCCTACGCCAAGAAGATGATCGTCGAGGCGATCGAACGGGCCAAGGCGAGCAAGTAGCCGAACGCCTGAAGTTGCGAGCAAACTGCTGGCGTAGCGCCGCCCCTCATCCGCCTGCCGGCACCTTCTCCCCGTGAACGGGGAGAAGCCCGCTGACCTCGACCTTGGCGCCCATTCAGCAACGGTGGTAATTGGCGAAACCATTGATGGCTGCGTCTTTCTCCCCGTCACTATACGGGGAGAAATGCCCGGCAGGGCAATGAGGGGCAGCGCTGACCGACGTTACTTTTCAATGCCACGCGCTCCTAATTGTCGACACGGCCGAAAGCGGGTGCGTTGCCGATAACCACGCGCTTGTCCTTGCCGCAGGCAAAGGTCCGCGCCTTCTCGTCGGCGAGCTTGCGGGCCTGGTCGTTGGCGCCGGGGTTGCCGGTGGCCAGCACCAGGCCGACGGTGCAGCCTTCATAGGTCTCCGGTTGGGCGACCTTGGCGACGATCAGCACGTCGATCGGTTTGTTCTCCGCCTCGGGATTGCTGATCGAGCGCCGATGAATGACCGCAAACGGGACGGCGCGATCGCCGTTCGTCTCGATGCGCCACTCGAGTTTGGATGCCGCCGAGTTGAAGGCGACAAAACTTTCCCAGACTGGGGTCATGTCGCTGGGCGGAAAACCATAAAACAGCGATTCCCGCGCGTCGTCGTAGGCGATCAGCACCGGGTAGCCGCGATAGCCCGAACAGGCGAGACTGGCCCAGTCGCCTTCGCCTTCCTCCGCCTGCGCGTAGGTCACGCAGTCGTTCTTCCAGTCGAGATCGGTGTAGGCGCTGGAAATGTCGCCGGCCTGGGCGGACTGGCAGAGGCCGGCGAGGGCAAGCGGGATCAGCAAAAGAGCACGCATCGCGGGCAACTCCGTTTCGGGGCTGCCGCACGGTATCGCTAAACGCTATTTCTTCAAGCTCGCTTCGATCAGCAGGTCGGCGTTGCGGGCCACAGACTTCGCCGGTCCGCCGGCCCCGAACAGTTGGCCGCTGATATAGGCGCCTTCGATCAGAAGCAGCAGCCCGTCGCCCAGCGTATCGGCGTCGCCGGCGCCCATCGCCGCCGCCATGGCGCGCAGGCGTCGGCGCAATTCCTGCTTGTTGGCCTCGCTCACCACACGGGCCGGGTGGCCACGTTCGGGATATTCGACGGCCGCGTTGGTCATGCCGCAGCCGCGATAGTCGGGTTTTTGCGTGCGCTTGCCTATGCGGGTCAGGAAGGCGCCAATCTGTGCGCGCGGATCGCCGGGATGGGCAGCCACCGCCTCGTCGAAGCGATCCCAGAACTCGAGGTCGTATTGCCGCAGATAGGACGCGGCCAATTCGTCCTTGGAGGGGAAGCTGCGATAGAGGCTGGGCTTGGTGACGCCGGCGCGCCGCACGATCTCGTCGACGCCGATCGCCCTGATGCCTTGCCGGTAGAACAGATCGCGGGCAACGCGAAGGATTCTTTCGCCCGCGCGGGGCTGTGCCACCTCATCTGCTTTGATCGTTGGTTCAATGCTTTTCATCCAGGATGTGCCGTTGCCTGCTTGACAATGTTACCGATCGGTACGTATACCCTAGTACAACTGCAACGTACCGGTCAGTAACATGATAGCTCAATCCCGCCCGTTTGGCCAGCGCTACGCTTTCGTCGTGGTCGCCGTCATCTTCCTCTGCCTGCTGATCGCGGCGGGCCTGCGGTCGGCGCCGGCCGTCATGATGCTGCCGCTGGAGGAGAGTTTCGGCTGGCGGCGCGATGTCGTCTCGCTCGCCGCGGCCATCGGCATCTTCCTCTACGGCCTGACCGGGCCGTTTGCCGCGGCACTGATGGAACGGATCGGGCTGCGCCGCACGCTGCTGGCGGCGCTGGTGCTGATGTCGGGCTCGACGGCGCTCAGCCTGTTGATGACCCAGCCCTGGCACCTGCTTCTCACCTGGGGCGTATTCTCCGGCGTCGGTTCCGGCGCGGTCGCCACGGTGCTCGGCGCCACCATCGTCAATCGCTGGTTCAAGACCAATCGCGGCCTGGTAATGGGGCTGATGTCGGCCTCGGCCGCCACCGGCCTGCTGGTGTTCCTGCCGTTGCTCGCCGCGCTCGCCCAGTCGGGCGGCTGGAAGCCTGTCGCCATCGCCATTGCGGTCGCCACCGCCTGCCTCGTGCCGCTGGTCTGGCTGCTGGTGCCGGAACGGCCGTCCGCGATCGGCATGGTGCGCTACGGCGCGGACGTCGACGACGTGCCGCCGGTTCCGCCAGCCTCGCAGGGCAACTTCCTCACCCACACGTTCAGCACGCTGCGTCGTGCCGCCGGCACGCGGGTGTTCTGGTATCTGTTCGCCACTTTCTTCATCTGTGGCTTCACCACCAACGGACTGGTCGGAACGCACCTGATCGCGTTTTGCGGTGACATGGGCATCGGCCAGGTGCAAGCCGCCGGCCTGCTGTCGCTGATGGGCATCTTCGACCTGATCGGCACGACGCTGTCGGGCTGGCTCACCGACCGTTTCGACCCGCGCAAGCTGCTCGGCGTCTATTATGGCATCCGCGGCCTGTCGCTGATCTATCTGCCTTATTCCGGCTTTTCGTCGACCAGCCTGATCATCTTCGCAGTGCTCTACGGATTGGACTGGATCGCCACCGTGCCGCCGACGCTCAGGCTGTCGAACGAGGCGTTCGGCGACCGCAGCGGGCCGATCGTCTTTGGCTGGATCGTCGCCGGCCATCAGGTGGGTGCAGCGGCGGCCGCCTTCTTCGGCGGCACCATGCGTGAATTGCAGGGCAATTACGAACTTGCCTTCCTCATCGCCGGCATGACGGCAATAGCCGCAGCCTGCCTCTCGCTGTTGATCAACACCAGCCGTCCGGCCTTCGAGCCGAACCCGCAGGCGGCTTGAGCTGTGACGGCCGAGCGCTAATCTCCCCCTTGAGGGCATATGCGCTAAGATAGGAGTTGCAGCGGGGAATCGGTTGTGATTCTACGCTGCGATGACTCACGAATCGCTTGTAGATGACGGCTGGGCCGAGACGATTGAGCTTCTCGGTGGTGAAGAGTTGATCGCGGG
>NZ_JBVVQR010000011.1:0-162474 GCF_055811535.1 Mesorhizobium sp. WSM4816
CACGATCGACCATCCGAATCATCTCCCTCTCTTCCTTACCCCCGGAATCATCAATCCGATTCTGTGCAAAGGCCTCCAAGTGGGGGAGATGTCCGGCAGGACAGAGGGGGGCGCGAAGGATTGCCAACCTTTGAAAACTTCTTCTACCCCATGGCGTGGCGAATGGTCTTGGACAGACGGCTCAGGAATGCCGGTCTAGACGAGGCGTCGAGCTTCCACGACAGCACCGCCGTCGCCAGTTTCCGCGGCAGCACCCCGACCGACAGGAACCAGGCGGCAAGGACGGCGCGCCGGCGCAGGGACGCGGTCATTTCGAGGCTGGCGACGGCGCCCGCCGCCCCAAGCGCCAGCCGGGAATCATTGGCCACTGGGTGCCGGCGCCTGTCCGCGCACAGCGACGCCAGCCGCTCTTCCAGGTGGACCGGATCGTGGCGGACAGCCTCCGACGGGACGATGGTCAGGCCGATCCCGGAGGCTTGGTCCGACAGCGCCTGCATGCGGCGGAAGTCGTGGGTTACCCGCCAGCGTGCCCGCTCGGCGAGCTTTTCACCGAACACCGAATGGTTGGCGCCGTGGATCCGGTAGGCGCCGACGCATTCGTCGATGGACCGGACGTGTCCGTACATGGGCGCCAGCGTTACAAGGTAGCCATCGGCGCCCTGGCGGAACTCCGCCTCCGGTATAGGCATGATCGATTCGAGGGTTGTGCGATCAAAGGCCAGCCCGCTGGTCACAGTCGTCTGATAGCGGCCCTTGTGCAGGAGTTTCGGCATGACGTCACCGCTGTCGAAGGGCAGTTCGGGCGGCGGAAAGACGTCCTTGATGCATTGTCGTTCGTCGACGATATGCAGCCTTGACTGCACCTGGGCGGTTGCCGCATCCCAGGTGTCGACGATCCTGGAAACGGCGGCCGGATAAAGAAAATCGTCGGCGTCGAGGAACAGGACGATCTTGCCCGAGCTTGCCGCGAACCCGGTGTTGAACGCCGCCGCATGCCCGCCATTTTGCGCGCGCGGGCAGGCTTGGATCCTGTCCCCATATGATTTCATGATTGTCGTGGAATTGTCCTGCGAGGCATCATCGACGACGATGACTTCGACATCCGCGTAGTCCTGCTCGAGGGCGCTATCGATGCTGCGTTTGAGGAAACGCGCGTAATTGTAGTTCGGAATGATGATGGATACCGGAATCCTCGGGACAGACTGCATCGCATTTGACCTCGCATCTTGCTTTGGTTTCAGCAAACCCGCGCGCGGGCCTGGTTCCTCCTCAAGCGCGTCCCACGAATTCCTGGGAGAAGGCTCGTGCCTTTCGTCAGGACGGGTCACGTCTCTTGCTTTGCGACTTCATGCTGAGGCCGCCATTGCCTTCAAGAGCTGCCGCCGAGATCATGGTCGACGGCAGCAAGGGCTCCGACGGTTCGGCTCGGATGACACGACAACCGAGCCTGACGGAAAGGCTTGGGTCGCGATCAGGTCGGGACCGAAGCGGACAGGCACTTTGAAGGCATGGCGGATACTGACCCGCAAATGCGGCTGGAGCAAGCCCCGCGCCAAGACCAAAGGCTCACAAGCCTGTTACATCTCAGGCAGCAGCGTTGGAATGGCGCTGACATCCACTTCGCGCTCCGCGTGCCAGGCATCATACGCGGCTGCACCCTGAGCCAGATCGCGGCACCGTCGCCGAACATCTTTCCAAGGCGGGCGGCGACGGCCGGCGACACCGGCTTCTTCTCGCGGATGATGTCGTAAAGCTGCTGGCGCGAGATTCCGAGCAGATTGGCGATTTCCACCTTGGTCTTTCCGGTTGCCGGGATAATGTCGTCGAGCAGCGCTCCAGGGTGGGAGCGCTCCATCGGACGCGTCGGCTCATACACGCTCATATCCGATTTCTCCAATCGATCGCGCGGCAACCGGCAGGATACGACCTGCGACCATCGGCTTACAAGGCCGATGGTCTTTCCCGGAGCCGGCGAGCCGGCTCCGGGCCCTTGCGATGGGATAGCCTGAACGGTTCAGGCGGCCTGCAGCCCCGGCAGCGACAGATCGGCTTCCTCCGGCAAGTCGCCGGCCATCGCGGCAGCGAACCTGGTCTGGTCGAGTTCCCCTTCCCAGCGCGCCACGACCACGGTCGCCACCGCATTGCCGATGAAGTTGGTCAGCGCCCGGCATTCCGACATGAAGCGGTCGACGCCGAGGATCAGCGCCATGCCGGCGACCGGCACTGCCGGCACGACCGAGAGCGTCGCGGCCAGCGTGATGAAGCCGGCGCCGGTGATGCCGGCGGCGCCCTTGGAGCTCAGCATGGCGACGGCGAGCAGCAGGATCTGGTCGCCGAGGGTGAGCGGCGTGTCGGTCGCCTGGGCGATGAACAGCGCGGCCAGCGTCATGTAGATATTGGTGCCGTCGAGGTTGAAGGAATAGCCGGTCGGGACGACCAGCCCGACCACCGAGCGGTTGCAGCCGGCGCGCTCCATCTTGGCCATCAGGCCCGGCAGTGCCGCTTCCGAGGACGAGGTGCCGAGCACCAGCAGCAGCTCTTCCTTGACGTAGCGGATCAGCGCCAGGATCGAGAAGCCGTTGTAGCGGGCGACCGCGCCCAGCACCACCAGCACGAACAGCAGCGAGGTCAGGTAGAATGTGCCGATCAGCATGGCGAGGTTGGCGATCGAGCCGATGCCGTATTTGCCGATGGTGAAGGCCATGGCGCCGAAAGCGCCGATCGGCGCGGCCTTCATCAGGATGGCGACGAGGCGGAAGATCGGCGTGGTCAACGCCTGCAGGAAATCGACGACCGGGCGGCCGCGATCGCCGACCGCGGCAAGAGCGAGCCCGAACAGCACCGAAAAGAACAGCACCTGCAGGATGTCGCCCTTTGCGAAAGCGCCGGTGATCGTGTCGGGGATGATGTTCATCAGGAAACCGACGATGCTGGTGTCGTGCGCTTTTTCGGTGTAGGTCGCCACCTTTGTGGCATCGAGCGTGGCCGGATCGATATGCATGCCGGCGCCCGGCTGGACGACGTTCGAGACGACGAGGCCGACGACCAGCGCCAGCGTCGAGAATGCCAGGAAGTAGATCATCGCCTTGCCGGCGACGCGGCCCACCTTCTGCAGGTCGGAAACGCCGGCGATGCCGGTCGCCACCGTCAGGAAGATCACCGGCGCGATCACCATCTTCACCAGCTTGATGAAAGCGTCGCCGAACGGCTTCATCGCCTCACCGATTTCGGGATAGAAGTGGCCGAGCAGCACGCCGGCGGCGATCGCCGCCAGCACCTGCACATAGAGATGCCGGTAGAACGGAAGTTTGCCGCGCGGCGCGGCGGCAGCGAATGGTGTCTGCATGACGTCCTCCATTGTGCTCCGATCGAAAGCTCGACCTCCCGGAGCGTTTGCATTTGACCCAGCAGCCTCGTGACCGCTGAAGTCGTATTTGCAACTGCCGTGCCAGACTGCGCTTAAGAGGCTATCGATTTGATTTTGTTGGGTATCCTCAAACTCAAGCTTTTGGCTTTGCCCACACAGAGTGCGGATGTTCGCATGGTCGAATTGTGCTTTGTGCGAAATCATGCACAAATGGGCGATGCTGCAACGACCCGCCGCTGCCTTGCCGTCGACGCCCGAGCAACTCGGCAGGCGAGCGCGCCGTGCCTGGCTGCTGTTTGCGGTAATCGCCCTTGCGACGGCCACGGCCGCACTTTACGGCGCCGGTCTCTATGGCCGCATCACCGAGCTCGGGACACTGACGGCGCAGGGCCGCACCGACGCCAATCTGAAGGTCGCGCTATTGCGCGCCGTTCTGGAAAGCCCGCGCGCCCTGCCCCTGCTTTTGTCGGAAGACCAGCAGGTGCGCGATGCGCTGGCGCAGAAAAGTGCTGCTGCAATCGATGTGCTGAATCGCAAGCTTGAAGGGCTGGTCTCCGGCACCAAGGCCTCGGTGCTCTATGTCATCGGCAGCGACGGACTGGCGATCGCCTCCAGCAACTGGCGCGACCCGATCAGCTTTGTCGGCAACGACTACCGGTTCCGCGACTATTTCTCCGCGGCGATGCAATCTGGAACCGCCGAATATTTCGCGCTCGGCAATGTCAGCAAACGCCCAGGCCTCTACATCTCGCGACGCGTCGGCGATGCTGCCGCACCGCTCGGCGTCGTCGTCGTCAAGGCGGAGTTCGATCAGCTCGAAGCCGACTGGCACGAGGTGAACCGCCCGGCCTATGTCAGCGACGAGCGCGGTATCGTCCTGATCACCAGCGTGCGGTCCTGGCGCTTCATGACGACGGCGCCGCTTGCCGGGCCTGATCGTGCCGCGATCCAGAACAGCCAGCAGTTCGGCGATGCACCGCTGATGCCGTTGCCGATCACGCGCCCACAGGCGCTCAGCCCGGACACATCCATCGTCCACGCGGTGACGCCCGGCGGCAGCGACGCGGAATATCTCCGGCTTTCAGCCCCGGTTGCTTCGACCCCCTGGCGGCTCGACTATCTCCTCCCGGCCGAGACGCCGATCGCCGCCGCGGCCCGTGAAATGCGGCTCCTTGCGCTCGGCGTCTTGGTCCCGTTGCTCGGCCTTGCTGCGTATCTGTTGTGGCGCCGGCAGTCGGGACAAATGCGGATCGCCGCCGAACAGGCGGCGCGCACCGAACTCGAGCGCCGCGTCGTCGAACGAACCGAGGATCTGAGCCGTGCCCGCGATCGGCTGCAGGCGGAGATATCAGACCATCGCAGCACGGAAGCCAAGCTGCAGGTGGTGCAGCAGGATCTGGTCCAGGCCAACCGCCTCGCCATCCTCGGCCAGGTCGCCGCCGGCGTCGCCCATGAGATCAACCAGCCGGTTGCCACCATACGCGCCTATGCCGACAACGCCCGGGTCTTCCTCGACAGGAAGCAGACCGCGCCCGCCGAGGAAAACCTCGGCGCCATCGCAGCATTGACCGAGCGCATCGGCACCATCACCGAAGAATTGAAGGCCTTTGCCCGCAAGGGCCGCACCGCCGCCGAGCCTGTCGCATTGCGCGGTGTCATCGAGGGCGCCGTCGTGCTGTTGAGAAGCCGCTTTGCCGGCCGGCTCGACGCACTGGCGATCGACCTGCCACCGCCGAGCCTCAAGGTCATGGGCAACCGGGTCCGGCTCGAACAGGTGCTGATCAACCTCTTCCAGAACGCGCTTGAAGCGCTGGACGGCCGCAACGACGCTCATGTGCGGGTTTCGGTCGAGGAGACCGCGGACGGCGTGACGGTCGGCGTGTCCGATAACGGACCTGGCATTCCGCCAGGGATTCTCAAATCGCTGTTCACGCCGTTCAATACATCCAAGGAGAAAGGCCTCGGTCTTGGCCTTGTCATCTCGAAGGATATCGTCGCCGACTACGGCGGACGCGTCGAGGTTTCGAGCGACGGCAGCGGCACCCGCTTCACCATCCATCTCTTGAAAGCAGCATAGTGGCCAAGGCAGCATGACGAACGACGACGCAGCGCCGGTCATCTTGGTCGATGACGACAGCGATCTCCTCAAGGCCACCGCGCAGACGCTCGAGCTTGCCGGCTTTTCGGTCTCGGCTTTTTCGGTGGCGGCCGAGGCGCTGGCCAGGCTCGACACCGGTTTTGCCGGCGTGGTGGTGTCGGATATCCGCATGCCTGAGATTGACGGCTTGCAGCTTTTCGACCGCATCCTGCGGCTGGACCCGGACATCCCGGTCATCCTCGTCACCGGGCATGGCGACATCGCGGCTGCCGTCAAGGCGATCAAGGACGGTGCCTACGACTTCATCACCAAACCCTTCGCCGCCGACCGGCTGGTGCAGAGCGTGCGCCGCGCCGCGGAAAAGCGCCGCCTGGTGATGGAGAACCGCGCCTTGCGCGAGGCGGCCGGAGAGGCGCAGGACGGCCTGCCGCTGATCGGCCAGACGCCGGCGATGGAAAGGCTGCGCCGCACGCTGCGCCAGATCGCCGACACCGATGTCGATGTGCTGGTGACCGGCGAGACCGGTTCCGGCAAGGAAGTGGTGGCCAGCCTTTTGCATCGCTGGAGTCGCCGCGCCAAGGGCAATTTCGTCGCGCTGAATTGCGGCACGCTGCCCGAGACGGTCATCGAGAGCGAATTGTTC
The DNA here is from genome assembly GCF_055811535.1 of Mesorhizobium sp. WSM4816. NCBI lineage: Bacteria > Pseudomonadati > Pseudomonadota > Alphaproteobacteria > Hyphomicrobiales > Phyllobacteriaceae > Mesorhizobium > Mesorhizobium sp. WSM4816. The sequence goes on from NZ_JBVVQR010000011.1 coordinate 6,109, forward strand.
GGCCACGAGGCCGGCGCCTTCACCGGGGCGCAGAAGAAGCGGATCGGCCGTATCGAGCATGCCAGCGGCGGCACGCTGTTCCTCGACGAGATCGAAAGCATGCCGGTCTCGACACAGGTGCAGATGCTGCGCGTGCTGGAAATGCGCGAGGTCACCCCGCTCGGCACCAACGAAATGCGGCCCGTCGACCTGCGCGTCGTTGCGGCCGCCAAGGTCGATCTCGGCGATCCGCGCCAGCGCGGCGCTTTCCGCGAGGATCTCTATTACCGGCTCAACGTGGTGACGATCTCCATTCCGCCGCTGCGCGAGCGCCGCGACGACGTCGCACTGCTGTTCTTCTACTTCGCCGAGCGCGCCGCCGCCCGCTTCCGGCGTCCGCTGCCGGCGGTGCCGGCCGCGGTGCACCGCCATCTGAGCGACCATGACTGGCCGGGCAATGTGCGCGAGCTTGCGCATTTCGCCGAACGCTTTGTGCTTGGACTGGAGGAAGACGCAGGAGTGGCATCCCCCGCCCCAGCCCAGCCGGATGCCGCCATGAAACTGCCGGAACGGCTGGAGCGCTACGAGGCCGACATCATCCGCGAGACGCTTAACCGCAACGAGGGCGACGTCAGGCGCACCATCGAAGCGCTGGGGATTCCGCGCAAGACCTTTTATGACAAGCTGCAGCGCCACGGCATCGTGCGCAGCGAGTTTTCGAGGTAAGGGGGCCGATCGCTTGTGCTGCCCTTCGGGGCGGTCAGATCATCCCTGCCCGTTCGGCGCTGACGGACCCTGAGATTGACGACATCGTCGCCTTCCTCGGCACGCCGACGGATGCGGATCAGGCAAGGCAGTGAGGCGGCCACGCCAGCCGCCACTCGATGACCGATTCACGGCGCAACCAGTGATTGCTCTCTGAAATCGGTTGGTTAGAATGCGCCACGCGTCGCTTGCGGCGGCGCCGAGGGCTTCGATTGGCGGGGTGGTGAAATTGGTTCGAGTGTGGCTCAAGCCCTCATGGTGGGCGCTGGCCGCCGCAATCGTCCTGACGGTTTCGGCCTTCCCGGCGTTCGCGGCCAGCAGCGATTGCATCAGCGATGACGAGGTCGAACTGGCGGTGCGAATCGCCGCCTGCACGCGCATGATCGAGGATACGACGGAGCCGGCCGGCGATCGACAAATCGCGTATGGCAAGCGTGGCAACGCTCTGGTGGAACTTGGCGACTACGACCGCGCCATGGCGGATTTTGATCAGGCGATCAGCCTCGATCCGAACCAGGCCAGAGCCTACAATGGTCGAGGCTGGGTCTGGTTCAGCAGGGGCGACTATGACCGCGCTATCGCCGACTACAACACGGCGATCAAGCTCGAACCGAAAAAGGCGGCGATCTATGTCAATCGAGGACTCGTCTGGAAAAGCAAGGGCGACCTCGACCGTGCTATGGCCTATTTTGACCAGGCGATCCGTCTCGATCCGAAGCTCGCCAGTGCCTACATCGGTAGAGGCATAGCGGGGGCCGGCAAGGGGGACAATGACCTCGCCATGGTCGATTTCAACCAGGCGATCAGCCTCAATCCCAAAAATGTGGATGCCTACAACAGTCGAGGCGTCGTGTGGGCCAGGAAGGGTGACTTTGACCGTGCCATCGCCGACCATAGTCAAGCGATTGCCCTCGATCCCAAGAATACGCTCGCATATTCCAACCGAGGCCTCTCTTGGGCCGCCAAGGGTAATGAGGCGCTTGCGATAGCCGATTGCTCGCAGGCAATCAGCCTCAGTCCGAACGTCGGCCACACCTATGGAGACCGGGGGCTCGTGGAGTTGCTTTTCGGCTTGCTTGCGAAAGCACAGGCCGACATCGAAAAAGCTGCGGCGCTCGAGCCTGGAAATGCCTACCTCGCGATCTGGAGGCATATCCTGGAGCGCAGCAGTGGCGATGACGGCCATTTGCGCGAAGCAGCCAAAACGCTCGACATGACGAACTGGCCGGCACCGGTAGTGCATATGTTTCTTGGTGAACAAACCCCCGCCGAGGTACTGGCAGCGGCTGGCGGAGCGAGCATGGCCACGAAAATCGTACAGCGCTGTGAGGCGAATTTTTTCGTCGCCGAGTTCAACCGACTACAGGGACACACCGAAGGCGCATTGCCGCTTTACCGGCGCGCGGCCAGCGAATGCCCTCAGGACCACATCGAGCGCCATCTCGCCGCCGCCAGATTACGTGCGCTGGTCGTTATGCCGTGACAGAAGAATGAGTCCCAGCCGAGACTTGGGATCGGAAAGACAGACGCATCTCCTGCAAGGCGCGCAAGCGCATTGAAGTCCGGGCCGTGGTGCTTGCCTGGCACATTCTGTCACATTGGTTCAGGCTTGGCCGCCCATCTGTCAGGATGATCGCGCGACCAATTACAGTCTTCGCGGCCCTGCGCTAGACTGAGCAACCGCAACCGGACCACTCTCATGATTGTCCAGACCTGCATCAATGGCGCGCGCAGCGCCGATTTCCATCCGCAGCTGCCGCTTGACGCGGACGCCATGGCGCGTGACGGCGCGTCCTGCGTGGCCGCCGGTGCGGCCGAGCTGCATGTCCATGCACGCGGGCTCGACGGCCGCGAAAGCCTTGCCCCGGCGACGATGGACCGTACCATCCTGACGCTGCGCCGAGCCTGCCCGGGCACGCTGATCGGCGTGTCGACCGGCGCCTGGATCGAGAACGACGACGAGCGGACGCTTGCGGCGATCGCCGGCTGGAGCGAGCTGCCTGACTACGCCTCGGTCAATCTGAGCGAGAAAGCAGCGCCCGAGGTCATGCAAAGCCTGCGGCAGCGCGGCATCGGTATCGAGGCCGGGCTCGCCTCCGTCGCTGATGCCGAGCGCCTGGTCCGCCTAGACAATGGCAACCAGGTGCTGCGCATCCTGATCGAGATTTCCGAGCAGGAATTGGACGAGGCGCTGGAAGCCTGCGACGGCATCGCCGCCGTGCTCGACCGCGCCGGACTGCGTCGCGCCATCCTGCTGCACGGTGCCGACGCCACGGTGTGGCCGTTCGTGCACCGGGCGGCGGAACGCAACTGGTCGACGCGCGTCGGGCTGGAAGACGGCAAGGCGCTTCCGGACGGCACTACGGCGTCCGGCAATGCCGCACTGACGGCTGCTGCGGTTGCGATTTTCCGGGCCGGTCGTTGATTCATCCCGTAGGCTTCGGGCGCCTTGCCGATCTTCTCGGGATGCTGCGTCAGGCCACGTCCCGCAAAGTCGAACGCGGCGTAGCCGATTTCGCGGTTGCGCGATCCTCGTGAAGCGCGAACCCTGCTGCGCCCGGGTCGCCCAGCTCAGAGCGGAGCTGCATGCTCGGGATGTGGTAGTCGCCGCCATTCTGCTGCCGGTAGGGAATCGGTCGGGTTGTCTCGAGCGTCCGCATCCTTTCGCGCAGCCGCTCCGCGACAGGCTCGAAATCGGCCTCGCCGAAACGATCCACTCTGTAGACGACGAAAGGCGGAAGCACGTCATAGCCCGGATAGTAAAGGATCCCGTGATTGATCGGGAACAGCAGGTCGTCGATCGGGCCGTTGACGCCGCGGGCGGAGTAATGCTCCTCCCAGCCGCCGGCGGTCACGATCAGCATCGCGCGCTTGCCGGCGAGCGTTCCCTCGCCAAAGCGGTCACCCCACCGCTTGTCGCTATGCTCGCCGACACCATAGGCGAAGCCGTAGGCGTACACCCGGTCGACCCAGCCCTTGAGGATTGCCGGCATGGCATACCACCACAGCGGGAATTGGACGTGTCGGCCCACAGCAGCTTGTCGATCTCTGCTTTAACATCTTCGGTTAGCGTGTTGGTCCCAAATGCTTTTTTGGATGCCACAGCCGGCAGGAAGCGTTCTTCGGGCGGCCACGACGGAAAGTCGGCACGGTCCACCTCGGATTTCCAGCCATCGGCATAGAGGTCCGATATCAGCACTTCATGGCCCTGGGCCTCGAGTTCCCTGATGGCGACGTCACGCAGTGCTCCGTTGAGCGAACGCGGTTCAGGATGAGCAAAAACAAGCAGGACTTTCATGGGGCCACTCCGAAGAAGGATGATGGCACTGAAGGTAGCTAGGCCAGAGATGATCCGCTACATCTGAGCAATGCATAAGATTATGCCGAATAATGGATAGATCTGATGTGACCCTCGAGCGCATGCGCACCTTCGTTCGCGTCGCCGAGCGCGGCAGCCTGTCGGCGGTGGCGCGCGAACTCGGGGTTGGGCAGTCGACGGTCACACGGCATTTGCGCGAGCTCGAAGACGCCGTCGGGGTGCCCTTGATCAGCAGGACCACCCGGCGTGTCACGATGACCGATGAAGGCAGCCGTTACTATGCCGACAGTGTCCAGATCCTGCGCCTCGTCGAGCAGGCCGGCGACGAGGCGCGGGGCACGCGCGGCGCGTCGGCCGGCACGATCCGGATATCCTGCACGGCGGCGCTCGGGGTCTTGCACGTCAGCCGGCTGATCTTCGCCTTTCGGACCGCTATCCCGACATCGGTGTCGATCTCAGCCTCACCGACGAGCGCATCGACCTTGTGCGGGAGGGCGTCGACATCGCGCTTCGCCTCGGTCCGCTCACCGACAGCTCGATGAAACTTCGGGCGCTCGGTCAGTCCCGGCGTCTGCTGGTGGCGGCACCGGCCTATCTGGCGGCGCGGGGCAGACCGGCCGTCCCACAGGACCTGCCTGGCCAGGAAGGCATCCGGATGTCGAACATCGCGGGAAGCGACACGCTCGCCCTGGAGGGGCCGGGCGGCGAACGCCACGCGGTGCCTTTTGGCGGCCGGTTTCGGGTCGACCATGGGCTTGCCGTGCGCGAAGCCCTCGTCGCCGGGCGCGGTATTGCACCTGCCCATCACTGGCTTGTCGACGATCTCCTCGCCGCCGGCCGGCTGGAAGTGATCCTGCCGGACTACGCCCCGCCTCCCATTCCGCTGAGCATGCTGATCGTCCCGGAGCGCGCCGGCATTGCCAGGGTCCGGCTGCTGGTCGATTTTCTCGCCGAGCGGATCGGCGGCATTCCAGGGATCGAGAAACCGCGTTAGTCGGCATGCCCTCGGTCGGCTGCGGCTGGCAAAACCCTCCCGTCTTCCGGGATGCGGCCTTGTTGACAGCGCCGAACGCTCTTGCGATTTAAAAAGATACACCCTAAGTTGTTTTCATATCAGAAAGAAAATTCGATAAATTCTTTCCATTTATGAAAGCCTGAGTTTTTGCGGGAACATCTCGATCAGACCGACCGGCGACTGGTCAAGCTGCTGTCGCAGGATGCGCAGCTTGGCGTCAATCGCCTCGCCGAGAAGATGGCCGTCTCGGTGCCCACGGTGCGCATGCGGCTGCGCAACCTGCTTGACCGCAACCTGCTCAAGATCGTCGGGCTGCTCAACCTGACCGAGCGCCCAGAATTGATCTCGGCGATCGTCGGCATCAATGCGCAGGGGCGCGGCCGCGCCCGGGAACTGGCGCAGCGCATCGCCGAACTGCCTTTCGTGAACTCAGCCTCGGTGGTCACCGGACGTTTCGACATCATCGTCGACGTGACGGTGGCCGGCGATGTCGCCGATCTCTATCGCGTTACCAGCGAACTGATCCCCGGCGCCGGCGAGCCGGGCGAAGTCGTGCGCAGCGAGACGTTCGTCGTCATGGCCTCCTGCAACAAATGGGTCAGCCTGCCGGAAGGCTGCTGGTCGGACGAGATCAAGCGCGACGAAACCGGGCGCGACGAAACTGGGCGCGACGAAACTGGGCGAAAGGAAACACCATGAAGATCGCGGTTCTCGGCGGCCTCGGCCTGCAAGGCCGGGCGGCGATCGCCGATCTTGTCGCCAGCGCCGGTGTCGAAGAAGTCGTCTGCGTCGATACCGCCCGGGATGGCGCAGCCCGGCTTGGCGGCCTGACCGACCTTGCCCGCGTGCGTTTCGTCGTGCCCGAAGGCGCGATCGCCCCTGTGTTGGCGAATGTGCTGGCGGGTGTCGACGCCGCCATCGATCTGTTGCCGCAGCCGCTGATGCGCGAGGCGGTGCAGGCCGCGATCGCGACGCGCACGCCGCTGGTCACCACCAATTACGGCAAGACGATCGCCGACCTTGCCCCCGCAGCGGAAGCGGCCGGCGTTTCGATCATGACCGAATGCGGGCTCGACCCCGGCATCGACCTTGTGCTCTACGCGCGCGCCGCCCGTCAGTTCGACGCCATCACGGCGATTGATTCCTATTGCGGCGGTATCCCCGAGCCGAGGGCGATGGCCAAGCCGCTGTGCTACAAGGTGAGCTGGAATTTTGACATGGTTCTGATGAGCCAGAACCGCGACAGCGTGCTGGTCGAGAACGGCAAGCGGGTCGATGTGCCGGCCGGCCAGCAACATGAAAATCGCTTTATCCACGAGATCGAGATCGCGGGGCTCGGCAGGCTGGAAGCCTTCCCCAATGGCGACGCGCCGCATTATGCCGGCATGCTTGCCGCCGCCAAGGGGTTGCAGCGCTCCGGCCGCTATTCGTTGCGCTGGCCGGGTTGGTCGGCGTTCTGGGCGCCGCTGAAGGAGCTTGGCTTCCTTTCCGAAGACAAGGTGCCCGGCGTTGGCGCCAGCCCACGCGAATTTCTCGGCCGGCTGCTCGGCCCGCAACTGCAATACGGCGCCGGCGAGAAGGACCTTTGCGTGATGCGCAATGTCTTTACCGGCACCCAAGATGGCCGCCGCAAGACGATGATGTCGGACCTGGTCATCGAACGCGACCTCGCCTCCGGCCTGTTCGGCATGAGCCTCGGCGTCGGCTATCCCGCCAGCATCGTGGCGCAGATGCTGGCGCGGGGCGAAATTGCCGAGCCCGGCCTGCTCAACCCGCTGTTGCATGTGCCGGACGGCCGCTTTCTCGATGAACTGGCCAGACGCGGTATACGGGTATCCGAAACGATCGACTGGGACTGAAAGATTTTCGAACGGTGGTCGCCGCCGGCAACGGCGCTGCCGCTCAAAAAGCACCCCAAAGGGGTGGAACAACAAAGTGAAAATAACAAACGACAACAAGGAGGAATGCCCAATGACCATTGCCAAGCTTTTCATCGCCGGCCTTGCGCTCGCCGGTCTCACTGCCGCGGCCAGTGCCGGAACGCTCGACGAGATCACCAAGCGCGGCGAGTTGCGCGTTGCCGTGCAGACGCAGGGACCGCCCTTCTCGCTGGTCGGCGCTGCCGGCGAGCGCACCGGCAGTTCGGTCGAACTTGCCGAACTGATGGCCAAGGAAATGGGCGTCAAGATCACCTTTTTGGATTTCGATTGGGACGGCCTGATCCCGGCCCTGCTGTCGGGCAAGGCCGATCTTCTGGTCGCCGACATGACGCCGACGCTGGCACGGGCGATGAAGGTCGCCTTCACCAAGCCCTATATGTACACGGGCAGCACCGTCTTCACCAAGGCCGACGGCAAGTTCAAATCCACCGAGGATTGCAAGGCCAAGGGTACCAAGATCGCCGTGCTGCTCGGCGCCACCGGCGAGAAGGAGGCCAAGAAGGCTTTCCCGGACGCCGACATCAAGAGCTACAAGGGCGGCGGCCCGCTGCTGCTTGACGCCGTCAACAACGGCCAGGCCGATTGCGGCGTCAACGACGTCTCGGCGGTCAAGGGCCAGTCGACCGCCTACCCGGCCGGCAGCTTCACCATCATGCCGGACATGCTGTCGAAGGAGCCGCTGGCCTTCGCCACGCGCTATGACGAGCAGGACCTGCTGACCTGGATGAACCTGTTCCTCGACCAGGTCAGCCTCGACGGCCGCCTGCAGAAGAACCTCGACTACTGGGTCAATTCCGACGACTGGAAGAAGGATCACTGAGTAGAGTGAGTAGTGAGTAGTGAGTAGTGAGTAGTGAGTAGTGAGTAGTGAATAGCCTCTAGGCACTATTCGCTATTCACATTCGCTATTCGCTATTCGCTACTCCCTACTCCCTACTCCCTAACTATTAACCATTCACTATTCACCATTCACCGCCCACCCATGCTCGAAAATTTCAGCTTCCGCACCATTGTCGAATATCTGCCCCTGTTCGGGCAGGGCCTCGTCACGACCGTGTGGCTGTCTGTCCTCGCCTTTGCCGGGGCGCTCGCCGTCGGCATCGTGCTCGCCGCCATGAACCTTCAGCGCGGCTGGCTGTTCCGCATCCCGGCCAAGGCCTATATCGACGCGGTGCGCGCCACGCCCTTGCTGGCGCAGCTTTATTTCCTCTATTTCGGCCTGCCGCGGCTCGGCATCATCCTGCCTGAGCTCGTCGTCGGCATCCTTGCTCTGTCGCTGAACAGCGGCGCCTATGTCGCCGAGATCATCCGCGCCGGCATCCTGTCGATCCCGCGCGGCCAGGTCGAGGCCGGCGTCGCCTCCGGCATGACCTACATCCAGCGCATGCGCCTGGTCATCCTGCCGCAGGCGTTCAAGGTGACGATCCCGCCGCTGCTCGGCCAAGCGATCGTGCTGGTCAAGGATTCCGCCCTGCTGTCGCTGATCGCGGTCGCCGAACTGACGCGCGCCGGGCAATTGCTCGCCTCCGACCGCTTCATGCCGGCGGAAGGTTTTATCACCATCGCCGCCTTCTACCTCCTGCTCTATTACGGGCTGAAGGGACTGGCGGCGCTGTCCGGGCGCTGGCTCGGCCTCGCGGGGGCACGGACATGATCTGGCAGCAGCTGCAAAGCCTCGCCGGCAGCTATCCCCTCGCCTTGCGCGGCCTCGGCATGACCGTGATGCTGTCGCTGGTCAGCCTGGTGCTGGGCACGCTGATCGGCTTTGGCCTCGGCATTCTGCGGACCGGCGGCAACCGGCTGATCAGCGTTGCGATCGGCGCCTGGGTCGACCTGATCCGCGGCACGCCGTTCCTGGTGCAGATCTTCCTGATCTTCTTCATCCTGCCGGAACTCGGCATCGAGCTCGACGCCTTCACTGCCGGCATCATCGCGCTGACCAATCTGGCCGCCTGCTTCATCTGCGAGATCGTCGTCGCCGGCATTCGCTCGGTGCCGACCGGCCAGGTCGAGGCGGCGCTGGCGTCCGGTCTGTCGCGCTGGCAGCGCATGCGCCAGGTGGTGCTGCCGCAGGCGATGCGCATCGTGCTGCCGCCGCTGGTCGGGCAATATGTGCTGCTGATCAAGGATTCCTCCGTCGTTTCGGCCATCGGGCTCACCGATCTCACCCGCGTCGGCTGGCTGGTGGTGCAGCGCGTGCCGAACGGGCTGCTGGTCTTCTTCCTCGTCGGCATCGGCTATTTCATCGTCTGCTATCCGCTGATCCTGCTGGCGCGCCGGCTTGAGCAACGCATGGGTGCGGCCCATGGCGAGGTGCAGTTGTGACGTTGAACCTCAGCAAAAATGGTACCGGCATGATCGAGTTTCGCGGCGTCAACAAATGGTTCGGCACGCTCAATGTGCTGAAGGACATCAAGCTCAGCGTCGAGCCACGCGAAGTGGTCGTCGTCTGCGGCCCGAGCGGCTCGGGCAAGAGCACGCTGATCCGCTGCATCAACGGACTGGAGACGATCCGCGACGGCGACCTGGTGGTCGACGGCCAGCGCCTCGGCGACCCCGCCACCAACATGACGCGGCTGCGCACCGAGATCGGCTTCGTCTTCCAGTCCTTCAACCTCTATCCGCACAAGACCGCGCTCGAGAACGTGACGCTGGCGCCGATCCATGTCCGCAAGATCCCGCGCGCCGAGGCCGAGAAGGCCGGGCGCGAGCTGCTTGCCAACGTCGGCCTTGCCGACAAGGTCAATGCCTATCCCGCACAACTCTCCGGCGGCCAGCAGCAGCGCGTCGCGATCGCCCGCTGCCTCGGTATGCGCCCCAAGATCATGCTATTCGACGAGCCGACCTCGGCGCTCGACCCTGAGATGATCTCGGAAGTGCTCGACGTCATGGTCGCGGTCGCCGAGGAGGGCATGACCATGATGGTGGTGACCCACGAAATGGGCTTTGCCCGCAAGGTCGCCCAGCGCGTGGTGTTCATGGATGCCGGCGCCATCGTCGAGAGCGGCACGCCGGATGAATTCTTCTCGCACCCCAAGACCGACCGCAGCCGCGCCTTCCTGAGCAAGATTCTGCGGCATTAGAGTCAAAACTCAACCAGCTGGCTGTCGCCAATGGCCGAGACGGGTGGAATGCTGCCATCCGTCTCGTCGATGGGAACGAGCAATTAGCGCCATGTTCAGACATTCGGGAACGGCGTGACCCCCATGCGATGAAACGGCGGTAGGCCGCCGCTCCGAATTTGAGCGGCCCGTCCGGCAACGCTATAATTGACCGGCAGGGGACGTTATCGATGATGCAAATCAGAGCCATGACTGAGCAGGACGTGCCGTCGGTATCGCTGCTCATTGGAGAGTCTTGGCGCAGGACGTACTCGCCAATCATGGGTGCCGAGACCGCGGCCCTGATTTCGGATGAAGATCACACGCTGCAGCGGATTGCGGCGGAACTGACAGACACCAACAAAATGTCGTTCGTGGCAGAACGGCCAGACGGCTCGATTGCCGGCTACGCGATGGCTAAGGTGAATGAAGCCGGCGACGTCATGCTTGACCGGCTCCACATCGATCAAAGCGAGTACGGCACCGGGCTAGCCGCTAATATATTGCACGCTGACTTTGCCGCCCATTCCGGCATCCTGAGCATCGCACTCGAAGTGCTCGAGGGAAACGACCGGGCAATGGCCTTTTACCGCAAACATGGTTCGAAGTGGCCGCGTTGCACGGTGCAGAAGGCCATGCATCGTTGATTATGCGCAAACTGCTATCGCGCGCCTAGTCGGAACTCGCGCATCGAACAGTACATCACGTCTTCCGTCCCCAGCGCACCGGCGGCCTCCCCGTTCGCAATCCAAATAGACGTCTTTCAGCTGTTTGATTGGCATGTCAGCGTGAGCGAGCGCGAGGGACTTAACAACTGACATGATCATTTTGAGATCCTCCCCAGTTCCCGTCGGTCAACATTCAGTACTTGGGGTCGCAGGTGTAGTGCCGTTCGAAGGTCCCGTCCGCGCGCCGCTGCTTGTCGAAGCCGCGATGTAAGGCTCGATCGCGCGCTCGTGGACCAGCCAAAGGGGATCTCGGCCGAGGCGTAGCTACTGCCGGCGGCCAACCGTTTCGGGATCGAGGCCGAAGCGATCCTGGTGCGCTCGACCGTCGTGCCGGCCGCGCCTGCCTCCGCATGACGGATGGCGCGGCTTCGCAAAGCGCATATGATTTCGTCACGTGAGATGCCGATGTCGCCAAGAACGTCATCGGGTAAACGGCTCAACTGGTCCGTTGCCGACAAGAGAGCTTTTCGCTCGGCGCGGAGGCGTAACCACCTGCGAAATGGACCGATGGCGGCAGCATGAATTATAACCATGATCAGATCGTACCTTCATTGATCTGAATTGACCGGTACGGAACGGCGCGAACGGCACTCCGGGCGAGAGCTTCAGCCGTCCGCGAGGCAAGTTAGGCGTGGTCGATGGATTGGTTTTGCCGCGGCGTGCCCATACGGCGGGCGGTGGCTGGCCCCGGGCCACGCATGTAATAAAGCTCCGGGCGGTAGCGCGGCGCGACGAATTTGCGAAACCCCGCAGCAAGTTTTGTGACGGGAGCCAAGAATTTCATGACCGTTCCCTTTCCCTTCGCCGGCTTGAACACGAGCCGGCGGGCCTGGATGTTGCAAACAAGGATATGCCAGTCGAACCAGGCTCGGCTGTGGGAATTCCCACACCGGGGAAAACATTGGAAAAATCCGCTCCCAGTTTTGCTTTCCGGAAAGCGGGGCCTGCGGCCATCAAATTTCCTTGGATAGGGAGTAAGGTGAAGTACACCTGATTGAACAAGAGGCTGTTGTGACAGGCTCTCCGGCCTTCATCTCAAGACTTTGCGATGCCGACCTCGCCGCGCTGACCAAACGGTGGCACGAGCGCAGCTATCGACACAACGAGCTGATCATTTCCCACGGCGACACTGGTCGCGATGTCTTCTTCCTGCTGGAAGGACGGGCTCGCGTGACACTGGTTTCAGCGGACGGCAGGGAGATAGCGTATCGCGATGTCGAACCGGGTGACATTTTCGGGGAGCTCGGAGGCATTGACGGGATTGCACGCTCTGCCAGCGTAGTCGCGCTGGAGGCAACCCGCGCTGCACGGCTGTCCGGCACAGCATTCCGGGATATCGTGATGACCCACCCGACTTTTGCCTGGATGCTGCTTGAGCATCTGTCTGCCCAGCTCCGGCGCATGACCGAGCGGGTATTCGAATACAGCACTCTGGTCGTGCGAAAACGGCTGATCGTCGAGCTCCTGCATCGGGCGGAGAAAGCCGCACTCGTGGACGGCGAGGTGTCCATAGGTCCGGCACCGACGCATTCCGAGCTGGCGGCAACGATGAGCACGCACAGGGAAGCGGTTTCGCGCGAAATGAGCGACCTCGCCAAGAGAGGCCTGATCGAAAAGCGCGGCAGCAGGTTATTGCTGCATGACGTCTCGGCACTACGGGCGCTGGTCGACAAGAAGGAATAGCGAAGGCTGTTGCTGCGGCGGGGGGGCACCGCACGTTTCATACTCCTCGGCCGCAAGTGATTATTCCTTCCGGCAAACCGGGCAGCCTAGCGTGCCAGCGCGCGGGTCGGGCTTGATCGCTTCACCCCTTGCAAGAATCATGACTCGGCTTCTTAGAAGTTCTCCGAACGAAGGGCAGACAAGGATTGAACTCGGTCGTTCAGAGTGATTGGATTCTGCCCTAGTCTGGAAAGAGCCGGCCGGCGTCTTCAGCCGAATGTCGCCAGAGTCTCAGTGCGAACCTCAACCCACTTGCCGTCCTAGTTGGCCTGCTAGCCGGCCTGCCTGCATCCCTCAGAGCGTTGCCAGCCGCGAATTTGTCATGGCCGTTCCATAGGCTTGCCGCAGCGTCCGCTTCTCCTCCAGCGCAATGATGACGCTTGTGGCAAAATCCGTCTTGTACATGACGGCGAGCCGTGTCAGCCCGCCTGGCGTGAAGACGTTGATCTCCAGAAGCTTGTCCCCGACGATGTCAAGCCCAACCAGAAACATGCCGTCATTGATCAATTTGGGGCGCACCATCTCGGCAATGCCCAACATCGTGCCTGTTACCTTGACTTTGCGGGCTGTTCCGGCGGCATGGATATTGGACCGGACGTCGCCCTTGGCTGGAAGGCGGCGAAAGGCTGCGTAATTGCCGTCGCGCACCAGCGGCAGACCGTTCATGAGGAAAAGACGCACGTCACCAGCCTTGGCCTCCGGGATGTAGACCTGCGCGATGAGATAGCCGTCACCGCTGGCCGCTTCGAAAATCTGGTTGAGGTTGGAATCGGTGGGCGTTGCAATATGGAAGACGTTCTTGCCACCCGATCCTTGGAGTGGCTTGACGATGCAGCCCTTCGAGTGTTTGTCGATAAATGCGCGGATCTCGGTAATGCTGCGCGATATCAGGGTAGCCGGCCTGACCGCCTCGGGAAAAGACTGAAGGTAGAGCTTGCTCTGCGCCTGTCCCAGGCCATCCGGATCGTTGACGACAATCGCGCCGCGAGCCGCCGCGAGCCGCCCGAACATAACGCCTGCGTTGGCGGCCCATGGCCGATCGGTGGCGTCCAGCGATGGATCGTTGCGCAGAAACACAATGTCGATATCGCTTATCGCCAACGTCTTTTTCTGCTTCGCTGCATCCTTCAGGGCAGCATGCAGTCTGTCGGACGTCTTGTAGGAAGCATCCGGCAGAACCGCTACGCTGACAGCCAGACCGTCATCCGGACGCAATATGAAGTCGCCTGGTTCAACATAGACAACGGAATGGCCGCGCTGGACGGCGGCCAGCGCCAACGCTGTCGTCGTGTAGGCGGGCGTCTCGCTCTCAATGGAATTGACAAAGAACGCAATGCGCATCGAGGAGACTCCGCTCAAGTTTCAACCATATCGATCGGACCGATTCCCGCCATCGCTTTCTTGAGACGCGGACGCGCCGCGTCGGAAGAGAGGAACGCGGGCTCGAGGCGCGGCGCCCGCAGCAAGCCGCGCGCGTTGAGTTCCTGGATCGCTCCGAAGTGCGCGGCGGAGATCTTGCCGATCCAGAACGGCGTGAGGCTGCCGCCGTCCTTCAGATGATCGAGGATCTGCACCATGCCCCGCAGATAGATGGCGTCCTTTGCAAGGCCCCCGCCTCGATAGACACGCAGAACGACGTTGAAGGCGCCGCGATCGTCGAAACCGAAATCCCTGTGGAGGATGCGGAAGGTCTCCTCGAATGTTGCTCCGTCGAGCATCGCCTGACAGGCGATAACCCTGGCCGCGATCAGCCTCAACCGCGCTGCGGTCATGCCGCCGACCAGATATTCCGCCAGCACGGCCAGTCCCTCCTGCATGCCCTCATAGCCGGCGAGTCCGTTGCGGAAAATGGCGAGCCCCTGCGCATCGCCGTTGAAATAGGTCAGCAGATGGACACCGATCTCGTGACTGAGCAGCGCAGTCAGACGCTCCGGTGGAAGGTTGGTATCGCGTGAAACCAGCAGCCGGTTTCGAGAGACGAGGAGGCCGGCCGGCAGGTCGCCGCGGATCTCCACGGAGGCATCGAATTCGGGATAGGCTGCCCGGTAGCCGGCGATCATGTCTCGCGCGGCCGCGGCGACAGCGTCGGCGCCCAGGCCCTTCTGCCGGGTGGCCGACGCAACGCTAGGCGCCTTTTCGAGAATGGCGCGTGCTCGCGCCGCCAGGCTCGGCTCGACGCTACCATAGAGAGCTCGTCCGAGTTCGACGAAGCGAGGCGTTTCGCGCGCCGCGAGCATCGACAGCTGGAGATCGAGTTCCTGCTGCTTTTGCGAGAGCAGCGTGGTCAGCAGCGGATCTTCCAGATGATCGAGCGAGACCGAATAGAGCTTCCGTTTCTGGCCGGCGACCTCGAACTCGAGCGGCCTGTAGAGCAGCACGGGCACACGCTCGAAGGCGCCTGCCTGGAATTCCAGCCAGGCTGGTTCGGCATTGATCGGTGTGACGGCAAGCAGGAAATCGAATGTCGACGCGACGTTGTCGATCGCCCGATCAGCGCGCACCACTGCGTCGATGTAGGCGCGCCGCCCCAGCGAACGATGGGTTGCCGGCTGTTCCACCCTTGATGCCTTCAGGAAGGCGCTGACGGCCTGAAGCGCGGAATCGACCATGTTGGCGACGACAAGGTCGTGGAGTTCGGGGTAGACGCGCTTGGTGCCAGGCACCCGGTAAATCGGTGCGAAACGTACCGTCAAGCACGCCGCATCGCCGAGATCATCCAGAAGCCGTGCTTCGGCGCGTGTCGTGGGGTTGAGTTCGTCGACGCGGGGCGTGCGGTATTTTGCTTCGCGTGCGGACGCAGCGGTGGCGAAGCGCTTCAGTGCCGCCTTCTCCGCCGCCGTGTCACCGCAGGCCAGCGCAATCTCGAAGGGCGGCAAAAACGGAACATCTTCGGTCAGGAACCGGTCTTCGGCCAACTCGCCGATGTCCAGCATGAGGAAGGCGCCGCAGTGATCGCGCAGCCTTCGCACCACCAGCCGCGCGGCCTCGCGGGCGAGGCCGATGTCGGCCGCGATCAGATAGGACGCGTTGGCGGAGACGGCATGGAATGCCGCATCCTGATGCGACCCAACATGGACACACAGAAAGGGCAGCGGCCGATCCATGTGCAAACGGTTGCCATTGCCGAAATCGCGGCGGATTGGCTTGCCGTCTCGCAAAAGCGCGTCCAGGTCCGATTCGATTTGCGCCAATAGAGGCGCGAGCTCAACGAGCTTGGGCTTCATCGCATGGCCCGCAGCGCCGATTCCAGGACGGGCACCGTAGACGCCAGCATGGCGCGCAGCCGCTCGATTGTTCCCCAGTCGGGTTCGCCACTCCATTCGTCCATGAAAATCTTCTTGAACTCGACGGCGATGGCACACCCGGTTTCCGGAAAATTGGCATGGACGAAACGGGTCTGTTCGCCCTTGCCCTGGAAGGACACATTCTCGCGCACATCGATCGGCTCGCCGTTGAGACGCTGGCCGCGAAGCGTCTCGATGAAAGCGTCGACGACCGGTGCCCAGCGCTCGCGGTCCATGGAAGACGTACCGATGTTGATGTCGGGCGCGACGTCACGGGATGTAGGCATAGCCTCCCGTCCGTCGCGCCGGTGATTATAACTATGGACGTCGATGAGAACGAACCTGCCATGGCGCTTCTCGATACCGGCAAGGACACGGTTCAGCTCACTGTAGAAGGCGTCGTGAAAGGAGAGAGACTCCGTAACGATGTCCTCGTCCGGCTGCTCTCGCCAGACTTTCAGGCCCCAGGACTGGTCCGGCGACCGGTAGACCGCAGCGTCTCGCGCACGGTTCAGATCCACTTGGAAGCGTGACCGATGAACGATGATCTGGGTAGGAAAATCGGCGATGAAACGCTCGGTGAACGGGTCCTCTTCTCGACGCCGGTCGGGATCGGAGAGACACATGAGCGATCGACAAGCCCTGCCAACGTCGGTGCCGCTGTGGATAGCTGTACCGACTATAGGCGACTCTCCGAGCTTGATCGTCCAGCCTGCCGGTGATCCACCCGGATCATTGTTGCCCGGATCATTGTTGGAAGTCATCGTGTTCACAGTCCATCGAATGCGTGGAGGGTGTGGACGGTTCCAGTTCATCGAACAAGCGATCGTTGGCTCGCCCTGGATCAGAAGGCTGAACCGTCCAAAAACGTCAGCCGAAGGTGGCCGACGGCTTCAGCCGAACGTCGCCAGAGGCTCAGTGCGGACCTCGACCCACTCGCAGCGCCGGCTGTCGTGATAGAAGGACAGGAAGGGCGGCGGGAACGATGGGTCGGCGAAAGCCCCCACCGGAATGGCGATCAGATCGGGCTGGACATCGATCCGGTAATGGACAGTGGTGCCGCAATCCGGGCAGAAACTGTAGATGACACGGCCGCCTTCGTCGCCAACGCGCGTGAACTCCGCCGCTCGTCCCTGGATCGACACATCATTCTCCGCAAACCGCGCATTGAAGCTGAACGCGCTGCCGGTGCGCCGCTTGCAAGCCAGGCAATGGCAGACAGAGACGCGTACAGGCTCACCCGAACAGGTGGCTGACAGCTGACCGCAGGAACATTGGGCGCGGCGCGTGACCATGGCTGGCCCCTTTCAGCGAACATCAATGGGTTTCGGCATGGGTCCTCAGCTCAGCCCTCTTCTCGTCGGAGACGACGGCAAGGTCGAGCACCTTCTGCAATTCGGCCGCGTGGCGGAACGACGGCTCGGCTTGAACGCCGCTGCGCACCGCATCGACAAAGCGCTGGTAGTTGGTCGGCACCGTTCCGGTATCGAGGACCTGCCATTTGGCGTTCTCGATGTTCTCGCCCATGCACACCTTCAGCTCCGAGCCGTTCAGATTGTGCACGACTTCGATGCCGCCCTTGTCGCCATAGATGCGCAGCCGCAATTCGTTGAGATGGCCGGTTGCCCAGCGGCTGGCATGGACGACCCCAAAAGCGCCGTTGCTGAAATCCAGCGCCATGGTGAAGCTGTCGTTGGCGTCGAGCTCGTACTCGCCGATCCGGTTGCCGGGCGCCTTGTCGAAGGACCTGAGGCGGCAGAACACATGGTCGATGTCGAGCGCCGCGCCATAGCTGGCAAAATCGAGGATATGGATGCCGACATCGCCCAGCACGCCATTGGAGCCGTGGCCGCGTGACAGCCGCCACAGCCATTTCGGGTCAGTACGCCAGTCGCCCCAGAACTTGGAGACCAGCCAGCTCTGCAGATAGGACGCTTCGACGTGCCTGACCTGGCCGATCTCGCCGGCAAGCACCATGGTGCGTGCCCGCTGCAGCGGGGCGACGTTGCGATAGGTCAGGTTGACCATGTTGATGATGCCGGCTTGCTCGGCGGCGTCGGCCATCTCGCTGGCCCGCTGGTAATTTTCGGCCAACGGTTTCTCGCACAGCACCGGCTTGCCCGCCGCGATCAGCATCATGGTCGTCGGATGGTGGATGCGGTCTGGCGTCACGTTCGCCACCGCGTCGAACTTGTCCCATGCGAGCGCGTCTTCCAGCGACGCGAACCGGTTGGGGATTCTGTAGCTATCCGAAAACTTGTCGACACGCGCGCGGTCGAGATCGACGGCGCCGACCAGCTCGACGCCTTCGATCCTGCTGAACTGCCTGGCATGCTCTTCCGCCATCCAGCCGGTGCCGAGTATTAAATGACGCATGATTCTTATCCTTAGGATGAGGCCTTATCTTATTGTTCGACCGTGGATTTTCCGAACCGAAGGTTCTGGATCATGGTCTAGCGATAGCCGGGTTCGCCCGCGGCATGGAGTTTTCCGCCGCGCTCGACGATCGGCTCGAGCGCCTTTTCCACCGGCACGTTCGGCGCATCGAGGATGGCTGGATGCGCGCCCTGCGGGTTGTGCGCCCATTTCACCGCATTGCGCAGCACCTTTTGGACATTCGCGTCGTGATAGGTCGGATAGGTCTCGTGGCCGGGCCTGAAATAGAAGATGTTGCCGGCGCCGCGGCGATAGGTCAGCCCCGACCGGAACACTTCGCCGCCCTGGAACCAGGAGATGAAAACCGTTTCCAGCGGTTCCGGCACGGCGAACTGCTCGCCATACATCTCCTCGTTCTCGAGCTCGAAACACTCGCTGATCCCGGCAGCGATCGGGTGGTTGGGGCTCGTCACCCAGAGCCGCTCGCGCTCGCCGGCCTCGCGCCATTTCAGCGTGCAGGGCGTGCCCATCAGCGTCTTGAAGATCTTCGAGAAATGGCCGGAATGAAGCACGATCAATCCCATGCCTTGCCAGACGCGGCGCGCCACGCGCTCGACGACTTCGTCGGCGACGGCGCCATGGTCCTTGTGTCCCCACCACACGAGCACATCGGTTTGCGCCAAACGGTCGGCCGGCAGGCCATGCTCCGGTTGCTCAAGCGTTGCCCACGACACGGAAATTTCGGGGTCGAGCCTCAGCGCATCGGCGATCGTTGCGTGCATGCCCTCGGGGTAGATCCCTGCCACCACCTCATTGGTCCGCTCATGGATATTCTCGCCCCAAACGACAGCGCGTATCGTCATGACATCCTCTTGATCGGTTGAAGCCGCCGCCCCGGTCAGGTCAGTCATAGTGTCATCGGCCGGGAATGAAAACGGTTTCGAGGCTGGCTGCTGACAATTGGGTGGAATTCCGGAGATGTCGGCGGGATAGCGCCCCCATCTGTGCCGGACATCTCCCCCCACTTGGGGGGAGATGGATGTCACGCCGGCTCGGGCTAGCCGCGCACGACGAGGCGTTTGATCTTGCCCTTCTTGAACGCGGCGAGGAAGCTGGCGTAGTCCTTGAAGACGACGCAGCCGCTCGATTCCCCGCGGCGGCCGCGCAGCAGGTAGGTGTGCGCAAGAAAGCCGTCACGGCCATATTTGTTCTTGCCGTCGATAGGAGTGAGACGCAGCGCCTCCACCCCATGGAAACGCGATTCGCGCAGCCTCAGATCGTAGGTGTGGGGCGGTGTCGGGCCGGCATTCTTGCGATTGGCGTAGCGAGGCTGGTCGGCCATCGAGCCCAGTCCCGAATGCGCCTCGAGCCGCGAGCCGTCCGGCATATAGACGGTTTTCGCCGAGATGTCGTAGACGGCGACGCCGCTGCCGGGCTTGGTGAACAGGTTGCCGAAGACCCCGCCGCCGCCCGCCGGGCTGTCTGGTTTGGCATAGGCCAGCATGTCTGCGGCCTTCGATGGCTTGGCCGGCTTGCCCGGCTTGCCCGGGCTGCCCTGCATGTCCTCTTGCATGCCTGGTTTCGCCGCCGGTGACGAACTCCTCGGCGACAAGGCTGGCGCCCGGGGCATCTCGACCTGCGGCGCGGCGGCGGTCTCCACCCTGTTGGCTTTGGACGGCTGAGACTGGGCCTTGGCGGCCCTCGATGCCTGGACCTTGGGCGCATTGGCCTTGGGTGCCCTAACCTCGGGCGCCTCGTCTGACTGGTCGATGTCCGCCTGCGGACGCCAAGTCGGCAAGGGAACGCTGCTGGGCATTCCGTCCTGCGGCGGCAGCGACGCCATCTGCACCTCGCCCTCTTGCGTGGCAGCAGGATCGGCCGTCGTCGCCTGCGGCAGCACGTCGATCATCGCTTCCGGCAATGCATTCGCAAGCGCCAGCGCCAGCGCCAGCCGGGAGGATCGGTCGATTTCCGCAATCTCGGGCCCGAAGCGCACGGACGCAGGACCATGCTGATCGGCCAGGCGCACCGGCTCCGCAAAGCGCTGGCCCGTCGGCAGACTGACGACCGCAAACGGCGCGGCCCCGCCGGAGGCGCGGGCAAAGGCAGCAGCAATCTTTTGCGGCGACTGCGCCGCTTTCGCCACCACGCTGTCGAAGCGCGATTGCGGTGAGATTTCGGCGACACGCTGCACAGCATCCGGCCGCGCTAACGGCTTGAGACGCCCTACCTTGCCTTCATGCTCGAAGCTCGCGGCGGCCTGCGCGCAGCCGGCATTGCATCGGCCGAGCAGCGACGCCTCACGCTGCCGGCTTGCCAGTGACGGCGCCCACGTATTGGCCCGTGGATTGACAAGTGTGTGTCGGGGATCGGCGAGCGCCATGGAGCGCGGCGCGAGCAGGTTTTGCGGAAGACTGCTGGAGGCGGCGGTGAGCGACGTTCCCACCGAATGGAGGCCGGCCACGGTCGCAGCCGACCACAGTGCGATCGCAGCGCCAACAACGGGAATCGCGACCCAGCGCAGGCCGGGCCTCATCGAGGGCAATCCACTATCAGGATTGTCACCCCGGTTATTCAAACGCATCAACGCCATACAACCAAACCTCAATCGGCCTTGCGGCATGCGGACTCGCAGCCGTCACAATCACAGTCGCCTGGTGCCCCCCGGCACGCTTCACGTCTGTTGCCGATTGAATCAAAAGATGGACAAACTTGGTTAACCAATCCCTCTACCGATCGCCGATCAGGCGAAGGTCAGTGTCAAAAAAGGCTCCCTCCAAAACTATGCAAATAGCGGAAATGCCCTCCATGCCAGGCTTTGCTGCCCGTTTTTGCAGGCCGAGTCAACAAAGCGAAAGGATTAGACCTTGCCTGGGCGGCGTCAGCTAAAGGCCGACACCTGCCAGCGCATGATCCGAAACGAGGCCCGCGTCCTCCGTTGGAGGCGCGGCCTTGTCATGCCTGCGCAGACTATGCGGCACGCTGCGCTTCCATCGGCCGCAAATTCTGGTTCATGCGGAACAGGTTCAGCGGATCATATCGCTGCTTGATTTCCAGCAGCCGCCGATAGTTGCCGCCATAGGCTGCTTCGACCCTGTCGACCTCGTCCCCGGGCATGAAGTTCACATAGGCCGTGCCGGCGGCATAGGGCTTGGCTGCTTCATAGAGACCCCGCGCCCAGTCGATGCAGGCCTGGTCCATTTCCGGTTCGCGCCAGCGGGCGTGGACATTCATGACGTAGTGCGCGCTGCGTTGCGGAAACGCCGTTGCATCCGCTGTCACCCGGCCCGCGGCACCGCCGACATGGCCGATGAAAATCTCGCATTCAGGCCCTGGAAGCCCGGGTATCGCCGCCGTGACGACCTCGATCGCGCTGTCGGAAAGCTCGGTGAAGTCATGGCTCTTCCAATAGTTGCGGGCGCCAGGCGTCAGCAACGGATCGAATGCCTGCTGCCAGCCGGTGAACGGGTTGGGACCGACCACGTCTGCAATCGGTGTGCCGATGGCGCGAAGCCTCTGTGTCGCCTTCTCACCCTCCTGAAGGTCGCCGCAATAGCACATGGCCAGTACCAGCACCTCCTTGCCATGCCATTCGGCCGGCAGGAACGGCAGCGGCGGCGCCTGCCGCATGACCGCCCAGCAGGTCAGCTCATTGGGCGCTGCTTCGAGCGCCGCTCGGTATTCCCGCAACACGTTTTCGGCATCGGCGAAGGGATGAACGACAAGCCCCGACAGCACCTGCGGACCGACTTGGTGGAGCTTGAACTCGAAAGCCGTGACGATGCCGAAATTGCCGCCGCCACCGCGCAGCGCCCAGAACAGATCCGGATTTTCGGTCTGGCTGGCGCGCAGCAGCTTGCCGTCGGCGGTAACCACATCGGCGCAGAGAAGATTGTCGATGGTCAGGCCGAATTTCCGCGTGATCCAGCCGAAGCCGCCGCCCAGCGTCAGGCCCGAAATGCCGGTGGTCGAGTTGATTCCGGTCGGCACCGCCAGTCTGAAGGCCTGTGTCTCCGCGTCGACATCGGCGAGCGTCGCGCCAGGTTCCACCCATGCCCGCCGCGTCGCCGGATCGACCCGCACCGACTTCATCGGCGACAGATCGATCATCAGGCCGCCGTCGCAGACGCCGCTGCCGGCTATGTTGTGGCCGCCGCCGCGAACCGCGACGAGCAGCCTGTTTTCCCTGGCAAAATTGACGGCGGCGACAACGTCGGCGGCACCGGCGCAGCGCACGATCAGCCCGGGTCGCCGGTCGATCATGGCGTTCCAGATGCTGCGTGCCTCGTCATAGGCGGCATCGCCTTCCCTCAGCACGGTGCCGCGCAATTGTGCCGAAAGCGCCTCCAGGGCCGCGGCATCGACCGTCGTCTTGCCGCGATCAAGCGTAATGAGGCTCATGCTATCCATGGCTTTCCTCCCGATTGTTTTTGAGCCGTTTTCCCTCCACCCGTTTCCAAGTCTGCCTTTATATTAGAAGTCGCGCAAGTTCATGATCGCTCGCTGGCCGGCATTGCGCAACCCGCATAACGGTCAGCTCTTATTGAGGTAAAAAGCCGCCGGCAGGCCGAGCCGAGATGAGCGCTGGATCGCTGTAGACGATCTCGTCGGTTCGATCGGAGGAACTACGCAGCGGTCCGCGGAGTTAGGCATATGAGCAACCAATGCAGAGGAGAGCTCTGATGGCACCGCGCAGAAAACCCGACGATCCATCCGAAGGCCCGACCATCGAACAGCAGGATTGGGACGCGATCAAAGGCAGTAAAATTCTACCAGGCAGCGTGCCGGGAAACGGCGACATCCGTTACGACCTCGAGAAAGAGGCTGAACTGCCCGAGGAAGACGACGACAATCCGTACCAGGAGAGCGACGAGGCGCTGCCGGACGACGAAGAGGAACGCGCCCTCTCGCGCAACCCCTCGAAGCAGGACATCGACGAGCCGTGAGCGGGGCTGATCTGGAGCGACCGTAGCGTCACGAGGTGCAGAACCTTTGATGGCGGCGGGACAGCGCCCAGGACAGCGCCCCCTCTGTTCTGCCGGACCATCTCCCCCACAAGGGGGGAGATTGGCCAAGGCGCTCGTTCGCTGCTTCGCCAGCATTGCTGCTGGATTGCCATCGGCTCCACTCTATTAATCACGATTTCTGTCCGATGGAACAACTCCAAAAAACGCTCGTTGGGTAATCATCGCAACCAGCGATGCAACTCTAATGGAGACCGACCGTGATGAAAAAAATTCTCTCCGCAGCCGCACTCAGCATCGCCCTCGCCACTTCGGCGGTGGCGCAATCAAACGGTACTGGATCCGGCACCAACAATCCGGGAGCGGCCACCGGGACAGACACTGGCACCATGGCTCCCGGCACCGATAATGCAACTCCTGCCGATCCGAACGTAACCGGTTCAACCACCGACGGCGCCGACGGCATGGGCGATCGGTGCAAGGAAACCGCAGGCGCCGATGCGAATACAAACTCCGCCAGTGGCACTGCAACTTCGGACATGGAGAACTGCCCCAAGTGAGCTAGCGCCGGTGAGGTCGCTACTTCCCGTGGGAGCGCACGAACGCGCCGCGCCACCAGTCAGACAAAGCCGGGAACCGGCTTTGTCTTGCCGCTAAGTTGCGCACCGAACGTTAGCGCTTGCGGGAAATTCCGGATAATTGCCGCCATCAAGGTGGCGCTGCCTGGACTAACGGCAATCCCGGCAAGTGCGGCGGCGGCGTAGACCCGAGTTGAAAACAGACTTTTCCACGCCGCCTCGTAGCGTCTGCCGGCCGTCTCGCGCCCTGCGCGGCCGCGTGGCGCGCATGAGAGTTCGCAAGCCAGCAGCCAGCCGGACTGAAGCGCCATCGAGATGCCCTCGGCGATGACAGGATGAGACTCTCCGGCTGCATTGCCGACGCGAAAGATGTCGCGTTCGTAGCAGGAGCGAACTCCTGGCCGGATCGGACCTGCGGCAAGCCACGGCCCGTCGGCGTCAGCTGACTCTAGCGCATCCCTCACGCCCCGACATGATTCCATCAGATGACGGGAGACCGCCTGGGCGGCCGACAAATGGCTCTGGTGTCTGGGGTGTTTGCGCAACTGTGCGAGCATATCGCGCCGAATGCAGCAGGAGATCGACAGCCGGCCATGATCCGCCGAAACCATGCCGCCATAACCGCCAGGAAACACCAGCAGGGGCATCAAATCAGGCGCCAGGGACGACCCGGTGAAATGCGCCTTGAAGCCGAACAGGTCCGAAGGGCGGTTGGTCTTTCCGAGCTGGCTGGGCAGCGGTCCTGGCTCCCAGGAGCCGTGTGCGGCGACAATCACCGGCGCGCGCAGCATCGTCGTTTCGGTTCCGGCTTGAATTCGCACCAATTGCGCCTCGCCATCTGGGTCGATGGCCACGGCGCGGCAAGGCTGAAAGGTTTCGACGCCCGCCGATCGCGCCGCCTGCAAAAGCAGACAGTCGAAAACATCCCGGCCAAGCGCCCGGCCGAAACCATCTTTTTTCTCGCGGGGCCTATCTTTTGCAGGAGGCCCATCTTTTGCGGGAGGCCCATCTTTTGCGGGAGGCCCATCTTTTGCAGGAGGCATTGCCGCCTCGGCGCAGGTCTCGCCGGAAAACAAGCCGACGCGGCGGATTTCGGGGCCGGCATTGGCACGCCACGCTTCGCCGATCTCCAGCTGGTCCAGAAGCGCAAGATTGCTTGCCGATATATATTCGCCGCAGACCTTGCGGCGCGGGAACACGCTCTTTTCCACAATAGCCACGGCCCATCCGCGCCGGGCCAGCGTCAGCGCGACGGACGTGCCCGCCGGGCCGGCGCCTATGACGATCGCGTCATGGGTCGACAATCGAGTCATAGGTCATGACCGGCGCTGGTGCCGACGAAAATGTGGGAAAAAAGGCCGGCGCGCCGTTCCTCGACCGGTTTGCCGTTTGCCGCGAGCCAGAGACCGGAAAGCTCGTTGCCGCGAAAGCCGGCACGCACGCTTTGAGCCGCGTCGTTTCGTGTGACGTCATTGGCGCCGATCGCCGGGAGAAGGCGGGTCGCGGCCAATGCCAGTCTGGTCCGCAACGGCTCTGTCGCCAACAGCAGCGGGGCCTTGGGCGCCATCAGCGAAAACAAACGCACGATCTTGCCATCGTCGAAATGATGCAGAAACAGATTGACGGTGATCGCGTCGAACCGCGTACCCTCGTTCTTTCTCGCCCAGTCGAAGACATCGGCGGTGACGCCTTCGACTGTCCATCCCAGCCTGGCGAAATCACCACGCAATTGCGCGGTGATGAGGTCGACGCGGTCGAGCATTACCAGTTCGACCCCAGGCCAATGCCCGGCCATGCGCCGCGCCAACGCCAGCATGAAGGAGCCATCGCCGGCGCCGATCTCCAGAATCCGGCGCGGCGGCCCTGGCACGAATTTCTGCAGCAGCGATGCCATGATCCTGGCCTGAAACATCAGCGCGTTGATGCGACGGAGGTCACAACGCGCCGCAAGCGCTCGCGGATCGTCGGCCGCAAGTCCGTCGAGGATTTCCGGCGCAAGCTGGCGGTGCTCCAGGCTGCTCATGACGCCGTTCGGAAAAGCATGGTTTCGGCCGCCAGCCCGGGTCCGAACGACATGCCGCAGCCGAGCATGCCTGGTGGCGCCTTCAACATCTCTTTCATCACGAACATGACGGTCGCCGATGACATGTTTCCATATCGGCGCAACACCTCGCGCGATGGCTCCAGCGCGGTGGGCGCGAGTTCCAAGGCCCGTTCGACGGCGTCGAGCACCGAACGTCCCCCCGGGTGCACGGCCCAGAGGTCGATCGCCTCTGTCGGCCGACCGCCGAGGATGGCGTTGTGATTGCTCCGCAACGCTTCCTGGATTGCTGCCGGGACCTGGCCGGAAAGAACCATTTCGAAGCCGTGGTTACTAATGCTCCAGCTCATCAGATCCCGCCGCGCGTCCGCCACGATGCCGTAAAAGCTTTCGAGCTCGATGCCGTGCGGCTCGGCGGTGACGAGCGCAGCCGCACAGCCATCGCCCCAGAGGCAGAACGACAGCAGCTTTTCCAGTTCGCTGGTTTCCCGCAGATGCATCGTGCAGAGTTCGATATTGACCAGCAGGACCCTGGCCTGCGGGTCGGAGCGGACGATGTGGCGGGCAAGCTTGAGGCCGTTGATCGCCGCGTAGCAGCCCATGAAACCGATCATCGTGCGTTCGACCCTGTCCGGCAGGCCGCATCGCGCAACCAGCTCAAGGTCAATGCCCGGCGCTGAAAACCCGGTGCAGGTGGTAACGATGAGATGGGTGATGCGGGAAGCGCCGCCACCAAGCTCCAATCCATCGACGCCTTTTTGCGCCAGAACAGGTGCGGCATGACAGAACATTGCCATTCTCTCGGCCGTTCCAGGAAAGGCGCCCCGAATGAACTTCCCGGCCAAATCTGCTGATGGTCCTTCGGGGTCGCCGGCAGGTGCAAAGCAGGAATAGCGGTGCTCGATGCCGGCAACGTCAACCATGCGTTCGAAAATTCTTCGACGATCGGCCGCAAGCATGGAGGCGGCGAAACGCAGATAGAATTGATGAACCTCGTGCTCCGGCACTGCTGTCGCGATCCGGTTAATATACGTTTTGGCCGGCATATTCGGTCTCCTCGGCATCGCGCACGGTATTTCTAAGGACCACGGCCGGAGGTTGTTTGCGCGCCAGGTGAAGGATGGCAGGTTGTGAGTGCTGTTGATGAACGTTTCCGAGAATTGACTTCATCCCACCTGGTTGCCAGGCGATGCTGCGGTTCGCCGGCATTAGGAACATAGGCTCCATTGCCGAGGCGTCCACCGAAGCGCCTGCGCTTCGGGCCGAGGCGCCATTGCTTCCGGCCCTCGCTGGGCGCGGTATTCTTCTGAGCGATGGAACATTAGCGCATACTAACAGTTGTAGGGTGACAGCGGATATCTCCCGGATGTTGGCTGCTGAACCGGGGCCCGTACCCCGGTCGGCCCGCGCTCCTCCAGAGGCGCGGGCCTCCGGTTCAAAGACTAGTTGGCGGCTCTTAAGGCTCAGTTTTGGAACGAGAATGCCGTGAAGGCGTTGGCCATAATTATCGCGAGCTGCCGCCAGGCTCGCGGCAAAGAAAAGGAGAGCTGTCATGAACAATATCATCTGGCTGGTCGGGGCCGTCGTTATCGTAATTGCGATACTCAGTTTCCTTGGCCTTCGTTAGGTTTCGCCTTTAGCGACGCCTACCGAGTAATTGTTCTTTTGCGGTCGTCTCTGGAACCTTGAGGTTTTCAGGCGCAGCAGCAACTGGCGCTAGCGAAACGACCCCGCTCTTTCCCCGGCGAAGTTCCCTGCCCGATCCATATTCTCCCAGACCCAGCGCTCTCATCTGACGCCGCGTCTCCTGCCTTGAGTGGTGACGTCCGCGTCCGCTCGACCTGGCGCCGGCCCGCGAGATTTGCTGCAGGACCAGATCGCGACCGGCCGGGTGCAGCGCCGATTGACGTTGCGGTGGCTTTTCTTCATTCTTCCTGTTGCTGCCTGCTCCGAGATTCAGCAATGAAGCGCAGTCTCGCTTTCGGTGTGATTGTCATCGCCTTCGTCGGTCTGCTGGGCGGCGCCGCACTTTTGGTTGCCGGCCAGTCAAGAGTTTCGCAAGGCGCAATCCAGTCGTCGGTTACCCGCACCGCTGAATTGATCGACAGCGCCTGGAAGTTGCCCGTGGCTGCTACCTTCAGTGCCGACGTCACATGGCAATCGAACGGATCAAGGTGCGGCCCGGCAAGCGTCGCAAACACGTTCCGCTCCATCGGCGAGGAGGAGAGAACCGAAGCCGAAGTCCTCGCGGGAACCGGAAAATGCTGGACCGGTTTTTGCGTCATTGGCCTCACGCTGGACGAGCTTGCCGAGGTCGCTCGAACGAACACCCAGCGTAAAGTCTCCGTGCTTCGGAATCTGAGCGCCGATGCGTTTCGCGAGCACATGAAGCGCGCCAACGATCCCGGCCGCCGTTACATCGTCAACTTTACCCGCGAGAAGATTTTCGGCGCCGGCGCTGGCCATTTCTCCCCGGTCGGCGGATATCTGGAAGCCGAGGACATGGTCTTCGTCCTCGATGTAAACGAGGACTACAAGCCTTGGCTGGTCGAGCGTGAGCGCCTGTTCTCAGCCATGGACACAATCGATAGCGATGGCGACAAGAAGCGCGGCTTGCTGCTGATCGAGTAGCAATGTCGCAAGCAGTTTCGATTGCCTTGCCTTCAATCGACCAACACGGCGACCACGGCGGTGCAGTCGCCCGCCTTGACCAGTCCGGGGAAATGGCGGGCGGCCAATAGACCCGACATCCTTGCCCTGATCTCCTGAGGTGCTGCACCAGTGCGGCCGATGGAGTGGATGCGCGCCAGGACCTGGCCCTCTTCGACAGGCTCGCCGAGATCGATCATCGTCTCGATCATCCCATCGTCCTCGGCGAACGAGAAGCAATCGCCCGACGGCATGTCGAGCCAGCGGGTCGGCTGCATCTCGACCGCACCGGCGACAATGCCGGCATGACGCAGCACATTGAGCACGCCGCGACGGGCGATCCGCACCGTTTCCGCGCGGGAGGTGCCACCGCCGCCAAGCTCCGTGGTGATGAACAGCTTCCCCATCTCTTCGGCGGCAGTGTCGAACATACCGACCGCATCGATCTCCAGCATCTTCATCGACCACGGCGCCGAGAACGCTTCGACCGCCGCGAACCCCTTCGCCTCCAGCACTTTGTCAGGTCGGATATGGGCGGCGCAGAACGGCACGAAGTCGAGCGTCTTGCCGCCGGAATGGAAGTCGATCGCGATGTCTGCGCGGGGGAGCAACTCTCGTTGAAAATAGTCCGCGATCTTCTCGGTCACCGTGCCGTCGGGCCGGCCGGGAAAGCTGCGGTTGAGATTGCCCTTGTCGATCGGCGAGGTGCGGGTGCCGGCACGGAACGCCGGATAGTTCATTGCCGGCACCATGATGACCGTGCCGATGACTTGCTTGGGATCGAGCGTGCGGGCGAGATCGTAGAGCGCCAGCGGCCCCTCATATTCGTCGCCATGATTGCCGCCGGTGAGCAATGCGCTTGGCCCGCTGCCGTTGCGGATCACGCAGATCGGGATCATCACCGATCCCCAGGCCGAATCGTCACGGCTGTAAGGCAGCCGCAAGAAGCCGTGCTGCACGCCGTCGCGGTCGAAATCGACGGTCGGCGTGATCGGCGATGGACGAAGGCTGGACATCGGGCTCAATTCTTCACCACCAGCTTGCGCGGCACATTGGCCAGGCACTCGACCCCGGTCTCGGTGATCAGGATGGACTCGGTGATCTCGAGCCCCATCGTCTCCAGCCACAGGCCGGTCATGAAATGGAAGGTCATGCCGGGCTTCAGCTCGGTGCGGTCGCCGGGGCGCAGGCTCATCGTGCGCTCGCCCCAGTCCGGCGGATAGGAAAGCCCGATCGGATAGCCGGTGCGGTTGTCCTTGACGATGCCGTATCTCTTCAGCACCGCGAAGAAGGCGTTGGCGATGTCCTCGCATGTATTGCCGGGCTTTGCCGCCGCAAGCCCGGCCTCCATGCCTTCCAGCGTCGCCTTTTCGGCATCGAGGAATTCCTGCGTCGGCTTGCCGAGGAACACAGTCCGCGAAAGCGGACAATGGTAGCGGTTGTAGCAGCCGGCGATCTCGAAGAAGGTGCCCTCGCCCGACTTCATCGGCCGGTCGTCCCAGGTCAGATGCGGCGCCGACGCATCGGCGCCCGACGGCAGCAGCGGCACGATCGCCGGGTAGTCGCCGCCAATCTTTCCCTCTGGCCCGTCGACGCCGCGCGTGCCGGCATCATAGATCTCGGCGACCAGGTCGCATTTGCGCATGCCGACTTCGATCTTGTCGACGATGCGCTGGTGCATCGCTTCGACGATGCGGGCTGCCTTGCGCATGTAATCGATCTCGGTCGGGCTCTTCACCGCGCGCTGCCAGTTGACGAGTGCCGTGGCGTCGACGAAGCGGGCATTGGGCAGATGTTTCTGCAGCGAAGCGAAGGCAGCGGCCGAGAACCAGTAATTGTCCATCTCGACGCCGATGCTGAGCTTGCCCCAGCCGCGATCGGCCAGCACCTGCGACAGAAAATCCATCGGGTGGCGTTCGGTCGACTGCACATAATGGTCGGCATAGCCGACGATGTTGTCGTGCGCGAGATAGGCGGTGCGCTTGGCGCCGTTGGCGTCCTGGCCGCGCCCGTACCACACCGGTTCGCCCGACGGCGGCACGATGACGGCCTGGTGCACATAGAACGACCAGCCATCATAGCCGGTCAGCCAGGCCATATTGGACGAATCGCTGACAACAAGCAGATCGACGCCCTTGGCTGCCATGGCCTTCCGGGTCTTGGCGAGGCGATCCGCATATTCGCCGCGCGAGAATTTCAAATTGGGCTGCATTGTTCTTGGTCCTCGTTTGTTGGGCCTTGCGGCCGGCATCAGCTTTCGAAAATCGTACCCGTCTTGGCCGCCCGCGCACGGTCGCGGGCGAGCGTGGCGATCGCGGTGTCCTGCACGCCGGTGCCGGTGAGGTCGGCGATGGTGATGTCGCTGTCCGAACGGCGGCCATGTCTATCGCCGGCGATGATCTGGCCGAGCTCTGTGATCTCGGCATCGGCTGCCACCACCCCCGTCGTGATGGCATGATGCAATTCGCCCAGCAGCCGCGTCTGCTTGGCGCTGTCGGCGACATAGAGATCGGCCATGCGCAGGATCGCCGGCGCGATCTCGTTCTTGTGCTCGGCGTCCGAGCCCATCGCGGTGATGTGCTGACCGGCGGAGACGAAGCCGGCCTTGATCAGCGGTTCGGTCGACGGCGTCGTGGTGACGATGATGTCGGCGCCGGCCGCCGCCTTTGCCGCGTCGGGTTCAGCGTGCACGACGATGCCCAGGTTTTCGCGCAATGCATCCGCTGCGGCTTCGGCCTTGGCTGCATCCCTCGCCCAGATCCGCGCTTCAGCGATCGGCCGCACCAGCATAAGCGCCTCGAGCTGCAGTCCAGCCTGGACGCCGGCGCCGAAGATCGCGGCGATCGAAGCGTCGGCTCGCGAAAGATGTTTCGCTGCGACCGCTCCGGCCGCCGCCGTGCGGACATCGGTCAAATAACCGTTGTCGAGCAGCACCGCCTCGACCAGCCCGGTTTTTGACGACAGCAGCACCATCATGCCGTTGACGCTGGGCAGGCCGAGCTTCGGATTGTCGAAGAAGCCGGGACTGATCTTGATGGCAAAACCGTCGATGCCAGGCACATAGGCGGTTTTGACGTCGACCTCGCCACGATGCTCGGGAATGTCGAGCCGCAGGATCGGCGGCATCGCCACCGGCAAGGTGGCAAGCGCGCGGAACGCATTTTCGACGCAGGCGACGGCATCGAGATCGAGCTTCACGATCGCGCGCAATTCGGCTTCGGTCAGTATCGTCATCCGGCTCATGCGGCGCTCTCCTTAAATGCTTCGCCACAAATGACTTTCCTGTGCAGCGTCATGTCGATATTGCGGCCCGACAGAATGAGCACAGTGGGGCCGCTCGCCCTGACCTTGCCGGCAAGCACGGCGGCGATGCAAACCGCGCCGGCGCCTTCGACGATCTCGCGCTCCTGTTCATAGGCGTGGCGGATGCCGGCGGCGATCTCGTCCTCGCTGAGCAGGATAACATCGTCGAGCAGGTCGCAGCACATCGAGAAGGTCAGCCGGTTGTCGAGGCCGACGCCGCCGCCGAGCGAGTCCGCCAGCGTCGGCAGTTCCTCGACCAAAACCGGATGTCCGGCATCGAGGCTTGCCTTCATCGCCGCGCCCCGCGCCATCGAAACGCCGATGACCTTCGTGCCGGGGCTGACGCCCTTCACGGCAGCGGCGACACCCGCCGCCAGCCCGCCGCCGGACAGCGGCACCAGCACCAGGGCAGCGTCCGCAACCTGCTCGATGATTTCCAGCCCGAGCGTGCCTTGCCCGGCGATGATATCAGGATGGTCGAAGGGCGGCAGCATGATCAGACCGTCTTCCGCGACCAGCCGGTCGACCTCCTGCTGCGCATCGTCCTGGCTGTTGCCGACGATGCGGATCTCGGCGCCGAGCCGGCGGATTTCGTCGAGCTTGTTCTGCGGCACCAGTCGCGACATGCAGATCGTCGCGCGCATGCCTTCAAGCTTTGCCGCATGAGCCAGCGCCCGGCCGTGATTGCCGGTCGAGGCGGCGACCACGCCGCGGGCCTTCTCCTCGGCGTCCAGCGACGCGATGGCGTTCGAGGCGCCACGCAGCTTGAAGCTGCCGGTGGTCTGCCGATGTTCGAGCTTGAGATAAACAGGCGCGCCCAAGTGCCCGGAAAGATACGGGGAAAGCACGGTCGGCGTGCGCTCGACCTTGCCGGCGATGCGCTCGCAGGCGGCGCGGATATCGGCGGGGGTGATGGGCGCAGGTGTCATGGCCTCATTGTCCCAAAGGCAGCGTCATCAGACGGCCGAATTCAGGGCGCGGCTCCTCGTCGCCGCAAAGCCGCAGGCAGTTCCAGGCGGTTGCCTGGTTGCTGGTCACCACCGGACGGCCGATCGCCTCTTCCATGCCGACGACGGCAAGTGCTGCCCGCAGCGCCGTGCAGGAGACGAACAGCGCGTCCGCTTGCGCATCAGTCGCCTCGCGCGCCAGATCGACCAGCGTGGCCGGTGCAATCCGCGCCATCTCGCGGTCGTCGTCGAAGCCGAGACAGGTAAAACTGGCGATCTCGAAACCGTGCGCCGCAAAATAGACGGACATCGGCCGGCTGGTCTCGACCGTATAAGGAGTAAGAATACTGATCGTCCTGGCGCCCAGCGCTTTCAAGCCGCGCACCCCTGCCATCGGCGGCGTAACCACGGGTACGCC
The DNA here is from genome assembly GCF_055811535.1 of Mesorhizobium sp. WSM4816. Lineage (NCBI taxonomy): Bacteria > Pseudomonadati > Pseudomonadota > Alphaproteobacteria > Hyphomicrobiales > Phyllobacteriaceae > Mesorhizobium > Mesorhizobium sp. WSM4816. The sequence continues at coordinate 39,238 of NZ_JBVVQR010000011.1, forward strand.
GGGCTTGGCCGCCTGCACCGCCGCCTCGATCTCGGCATCGCCGATGACGACCGAGGCCGAGGTGCAGGAATAGCAGACCGCGTCGAGCGGCTCATCGGGCAGGACGAGTGCGGCGCCCGCCGTCAGCGACGGCTGCATCTTGCGCAAATTGTCCGGCGTCGTCGGATTGGCATAGGGGATGCGCGCGACATAGACGCCGATCCGGTCGCTTGCCACCATGCGGCGAAAATCCGGTTCGGTCGTATGGTCGGTGGCAAGGATGATCAGGCCGACGCGCTTTTCCAGCGGACGCGCGTCGAGCGCCGGCCGTGTCGAGTGCAGGCGGATGTCGACTGGAGCGGTCACCACGCGCTCCTTGCTAACGATTTGGTCGAAGGAACTGTCATTTTTCAATGCGCCCGTAGCGGCGTTCCAGCCAGCGCAGCAGCACGACCGAGAACAGGCTGATGACGAGGAAGAAGGCGCCGACCAGGGTCATCGGCTCGACATAGCGGTAATAGGTATTGGCGACGCTCTTGGCCTGGTTCATCAGTTCCAGCACGGTGATCGCCGACAGCAGCGGCGTCTCCTTGAACATGGCGATGAAGTAGTTGGCAAGCGCCGGGATCATCGGCGGGATAGCCTGCGGCATGATGATGTGGGTCCAGGTCTGCCTGGCGTTGAGATTGCAGGCCTTGGCGGCTTCCCACTGACCGCGCGGCACATTGTCGATGCCGGCGCGATAGACCTCGGCCGTGTAGGTGCCGTAATGCAGCCCGAGGCCGATGACGCCCGCCACCAGCGGCGGCAGCAGGATACCGATATCCGGCAGCACGTAGAAGATGAAGTAGAGCTGCACCAAGAGCGGCGTGCCGCGAATGAACTCGGCGAGGAAGCCGACGCTGCGCGACAAGCCCTTGTTCGGCGAGCGCCGCGCCAGCGCGATGGCCAACCCCACGATCGCGGCCAGGACCGAGCCGAGCAGCGTCGCCAGGATGGTGATCTTCACGCCCTCGATCAGGGTCGGCATGATCTCCCAGACGAAAGTCCAATCCCACTCCATTACGAGGCCCGATCCATCAGACGCGCACCCCGTCGAGGCCGCGCGCCATGCGGCGTTCCAGCGAACGCACACCCCACGAAATGATCAGCGCAAGGGCGAAATAGATGACGAGAATGGTGGTGAACGGCACCAGCGTATTGCCGGTCTGCGAGCGCACGACCTGGGCCTGGAAGGTCAGGTCGGTGAGCGAGATCAGCGAAACTACGGCGGTGGCCTTGAGCAATTCGATGGCGTTATTGCCGAAGGTCGGCAGCATCACCAGCAGCGCCTGCGGCAGGATGACATGGCGCATGGCTTGCCAGCGGCCGAGATTCACCGCGGTGCAGGCCTCGTACTGTTCGCGGCCGATCGACTGGACGGCGCCGCGCACCACCTCCGCGCCGTAGGCGCCGACATTGAGGCCAAGCGCCAGCACGCCGGCCTGCAGCGGCGTCAGCGAAATGCCGATGAACGGCAGCACGAAATAGGCCCAGAACAGCTGCACGAAGATCGAGGTGCCGCGGAAGAATTCGATATAGGCGGTGGCCAGCGCCCGAATTGCGAAAAAACGCGACAGCCGCCCCAGCCCGGCGAGAAAGGCCATGATCAGGGCAAGCACCGACCCCATCAGCGTCAGCTCGATGGTAACAAGCGCTCCCTGCAATATCAGGCCGAAATAGCCGGACCATTGGGTCATGAACTAAGCATTTCTCCGCTTGGCGATTATTACAGAGGGTCGGCGCTGCCCCTCATCCGCCTGCCGGCACCTTCTCCCCGTATAGGGACGGGGAGAAGGGTGAGGCTCCAGCGTTCGCGCCCCCCTCTCCCCGTTCTTCACGGGGAGAGGGTAAGGGTGAGGGGCAACTTTTTACTTTACCGAGCAGAGCTTGTCGCGGCTCGTCGACATCGCCGCCGCGGCCGAAAAACCGTAGGGCTCGATGATCTTGGCGAATTCGCCGGACTCCTTCAGCTTGGCCAATTCGACGTCATAGGCGTCGCGCAGCGCCTCATCGCCCTTCTTGAACGCCGCGCCGTCGCAATAGACCGGCGCGCCGACCACCGGGGCGACGACTTCGAGATTCGGATCGTTGGCCTTCTTGACCAGATCGTTGATCGACAGCACCGGCAGCGAATAGGCGTCGATGCGGCCGTCCTGCAGCATCTTCAGGCCGCTCTGGCCATCCGGCACGACGATGACGCGGTCACGCGGCACGCCGGCAGTGAGCGCCAGCTTCTCCTCGGTGCCGCCGCCCGGCGCCCCGATCGTTGCGGTGGCATCCTTGGCGACATCCTCATAGCTCTTGAAGCCCTTCGGGTTGCCCTTCTTGACCAGCATAGCCTCGGCGTCGCACAGCACCGGCTCCGAATAGGCGACCGCCGCGCAGCGCTCCGGTTTCATGAACAGGCCGGCGGTGACGACGTCAAAACGGCCGGCCTGCAGGCCGGGGATCATCGCGCCATATTCCGAGATCGAGGCGACGATGTCGTTGACACCAAGACGCTTGAATATTTCACGGGCCACATCGGGCGCCGCACCCGAGACCTTGCCGTCGGCAGCAACCGCCGTATAGGGCGGCTCGTTGGCGATGGCGACACGGGCGAAGCCCTGTGCCTTGAGCTCTTCGAGCTTGCTGTCGTCGGCCGATCCCGCGGTCGAAGCGGCCAGAATTGCGGTCAGTGCAACACCGGCGACGCCGGCCAGAATGCCAAGTCTCTTCATTGTTCCCAACTCCTTGTTTCTCTTTTGGTTTGGTCGTTGTACGGGACGGCTTCGCCGCCCTGGGAGGACGGCGTTGCCGCCCGGGGCATGGCAGTCAGACGCGATGTCCGGCCGCGATGATCTTCTTCAGGAAGCCTTGCGTGCGCTCCTGCTTGGGGTTGCGGAAAATCTCGTCCGGCTTGCCTTCCTCGACGATCTTGCCGCGGTCGAAGAACAGAACCCGGTCGGCGAAATCATGGGCAAAACCCATTTCGTGGGTGACCAGCAGCATGGTCATGTCGGTCTCCGAGCAGAGCCGCCACAACACGTTCAGCACCTCCTCGACCAGTTCCGGATCGAGCGCCGATGTCACCTCGTCGAACAGCATGATCCTGGGCTGCAGCGCCAAGGCGCGAGCGATGGCAACGCGCTGCTTCTGGCCGCCGGAAAGCTGCGCCGGCATCGCTTTCGCCTTGTCGGCCATGCCGACCATGTCGAGCAGTTCCATCGCCCGTTTTTCGGCGGCGGCTCGCGGCATGCCCTTGGTCAGGATCGGCGCCAGCGTGACGTTGTCGATGACGCTCTTGTGCGGAAACAGGTTGAACAGCTGGAAGACCATGCCGATCTTCTGGCGCATTCTTGCCAGATGCCGTTCGTCGGCGGGCAGCAACTGGCCGTTGCGCTCCATGTGGTAAAGCTGCTCGCCGTCGATCTGGATGTGGCCGCTGTCGATCCTCTCCAGCGTCATCAGGATGCGCAGGATCGTCGTCTTGCCGGATCCGGATGGGCCGATCAGCGCCAGCTTCTCGCGCGGCATGACCTGCATCGACAGTCCGTCCAGCACCTTGAAGGTACCGAAGCTTTTCGAAATGGCGTCGATCTTGATGATAGGCGCGGACAAAGAATTCCCCCGTGCTGGAGAAGCTGTGCCTTAACGATGCTGAACGCGCCAAATCATGTCAATCAGGAAAATAAACTCATGACAATGTTTCTGGCTCCGCAGAATTTCGCGGCAATGTCTGCCTAGATCGCCAGCAGCAGATGCTCCGGGTCGCCGAGCAGAAGCTTGGTGACAACGCTGAGGCCGGCGCGCAGTTCCCCCTCGGTTGTCGATCCCAGCGAGATGCGCACTGCCGGTTGCCAGGGCGCCGCCGAGATGCGGAACGATGTGCCTGGTGCGATCGCCACGCCCTGCAGGCGGGCCTGTGAGACGAAGCCCTCCTCGACGCGGTCGTCTGGCAGTTCCAGCCACAGATGCAGCCCGTCGCGATGGACGCGGTAGTCGACCCCGGCAAGCACCTGGGCGGCGATCTCCTGCCGCCGCCGCAGCGCCGACCGTTGCCAGCGGACGAGTCCCATCGCCGTGCCGTCGGTCACCCATTTTGTCGCAATCTCCGCCACCATCGGCGTTGCCATCCAGTTGGAGACGAGATGCCGGTTGGCGACGGCAGCGACATAGCGGTCGGGCGCCGCGAGATAACCGATGCGCAGGCCTGGCAGCACGATCTTGGTGAAGGAGGTGACGTAGAGCGTGCGCTCGGGCGCGAAGGCGGCGACCGGCGGCGGACGGCCCTCGACGAGCGGCCCGAGCACGTCGTTCTCGATGATGGCGATGTCGTGCCTGCGCGCCACCGCAGCGATCTGCTCGCGCCGCGCGGCATTCATTAATGTTGCAGTCGGATTGATCACCGAGGGCTGCACGAACACGGCGCGGATGTCGGAAAGCCGGCACGCCTCGTCGAGCGCCTCCGGGATCAGGCCGTTGTCGTCGATCGGCAGACCCTCGAGGTTGAAGCCGAGATAGCGCGCCAGCGGGATCAGCGTGTGATGGCCGATCGCCTCGGTGGCCACGGTCGAACCCGGCGGCGCCACGCTCATCAGCGCCACCGTCATGCCGGCCGTGGCGCCGTTGGTCAGGCTGACATTCTGCGCCGACACGTCGAGACCGCACAGCCGCAGCCATTCGACCGCCACTGCACGGTGGCGCGGAAACACCATGTTCGGCCGGAACGACAGCGCCGAGGTCGACGGCAGGTTCTCGGCGAGCCAGCCTAGCGCCTGCTTCAGCCGCTCCAGATGCATCGGCTCGCAGACCGGCTTCAGGATCGACAGGTCGATGACCTCGCCAAGGCGCTCCGGCAGATAGGGCGGTTCCGGCTCGCGGCGCTGCGTCTGCACGAAGCTGCCGCGGCCGATCTCGCCGGAGACCAGGCCCCGGCGGATCAGTTCCTCATAGGCGCGGCTGACTGTCTGCACCGAAAGCTTCAAATCGTCGGCCAGCCGGCGATGCGTCGGCAGCCGCGCGCCGTTGGCCAGCCGTCCGTCATGAATGGCGCGCGCGAACTGGTCGGCGAGCGATTGATAGGCCGGCCGCCGGATAAGCGCGGGATCTGGACGCCACAATGTCATGACATATTAGAGATCGAAATCAGTGCAATTGACAATCGAAATAATGCGCCGTCATGGTGTCGCGGAAAAAAGTGGACGCTCATGGCCGCATTGAAACTGGATCAGATCGATCTGAAAATCCTCGACGCGGTTCAGCGCGACGGGCGCATCACCAAGCTGGCGCTCGCCGACAAGGTCGGCCTGTCGCCGACGCCGTGCTGGATGCGGTTGCGCAAGCTGGAAAAGGCCGGCATCGTCTCCGGCTATCACGCCAGGGTTGCAATGCGCGCCGTCGCGCCGGTCGCCACCGTCCTGATGGAGGTGACGCTGGCCAGCCACCGCCAGGCCGATTTCGACCGTTTTGAGCGCGTCATCCGCGACGTCCCCGAAATCGTCGCCTGCTGGTCGGTGGGCGGCGGCGTCGACTATCTGCTGAAAGTGATGGCGCGCGACATCGACGCCTATCAGCGGCTGGTCGACGCCCTGCTCGAACGCGAGATCGGCATCGACCGTTATTTCACCTACATCGTCACCAAGACGGTGAAGGAGGAGGTCGCCTTGCCGGTGGCCGACCTGCTGCCGGCGCTGTCGTGAGGCCTGAGCAAATCGCAAAGAGCCCCCTCATCCGGCCGCTTCGCGGCCACCTTCTCCCCGGCGGGGAGAAGAAAGGTGCCGGCGCTGCGATCTCCTCTCCCCTCGGGGGAGAGGTCGGATTGCCCCGAATTACCCTTTGCAATTCGGTTGGCAATCCGGGTGAGGGGGCACTTCCTCGATGAGATAGCCCAGCCTATAAGCTGAACAGATTGTCCGCCCGAGCAGCCCAATAGAGACAATCTCTCTACGCGTGCGCTCCGAAACAGCCTCTCTGTCTGCGCCGCGCGCATAGTCTCTCCGCATCACTCCGAAACCGGGAGACCTCGAACATGTCCGCGCATTTTGCCCGCCCACAACGCCACGAAGCGCTTGACCGGCTCGCCGACCGCCGGCTGCTGCGCCAACTCGCCTATGTCGACGGCCACTGGACGGCGAGTGAAGCCGCCGAGAGTTTTGGGGTGGCCGACCCTGCTACGGGCGCCACCGTTGCCTGGGTTGCCGCGCTCGATGCCAGGCAGACGAGCAAGGCGATCGACGCGGCGTCGCGCGCCTTTCCCGCCTGGCGCGCGGCTCTCCCACAGGAACGCGCAAGAATCCTGCGAAAATGGTTCGATCTGATCATCGCCGCCAAGGACGATCTGGCGCTGTTGATGACGCTCGAACAGGGCAAGCCTCTTAGGGAAGCGCTTGGCGAGATCGACTACGCCGCCTCCTTCGTCGAATGGTACGCCGAGGAGGCAAAGCGCCTCAATGCCGAAAGCGTCACCAGCCATTTGCCAAACGCCGAGATGATGGTGCGGCGCGAACCGCTCGGCGTCGTCGGCGTCGTCACGCCGTGGAATTTTCCCGCAGCCATGCTGACCCGCAAGGCGGCGGCCGCCCTTGCCGCCGGCTGCACCATCGTCGCGCATCCTTCGTCGGAAACGCCGCTGTCGGCACTGGCGCTGGCCGAGCTCGGCGAACGCGCCGGCCTGCCGGCTGGCGTCTTCAACGTTCTCACCGGCAAGGCCTCGACCATCGTTGGGCGGATGTGCGAAGATCCGCGCGTCCGCGCCATGAGCTTCACCGGCTCGACCGAGATCGGCAGGCTTATCGCCGCGCAAAGTGCGCCCACGATGAAGCGGCTGGTCATGGAGCTTGGCGGCCACGCGCCGCTGATCGTCTTTGCCGACGCCGATCTCGACAAGGCGGTGAGCATCGCCGTCGACGCCAAATTCGCCACTTCCGGCCAGGATTGCCTTGCCGCCAACCGCATCTATGTCCAGCGCCCGATTTATGATCGTTTCTGCGCCGCCTTCGCCAGGCGCATCGAGGCACTGCGGACCGGCAATGGCCTGGCCGATGACATCGACATCGGGCCGTTGATGCACGAGCGCGGCGTCAAGAAGGTCGAGGAGCAGGTCGCCGATGCGCTCGCCCATGGCGCGCGCTGCCTAACCGGCGGCGGCAGACATCCGGCCGGACCGCTGTTCTACCGGCCGACCCTGCTCGCCGATGTCACCGACGATGCGCTGATCATGCGCGAGGAAACTTTTGGTCCGGTCGCCGCGGTGACGCCTTTCGACAGCGAGGACGAGGTCATTGCCCGCGCCAACGCCACCGAATACGGGCTCGTCGCCTATGTCGTCACCGAGAACGGCGGCCGCCAATTGCGCATGGGCCGTGCACTCGACTACGGTATGGTCGCCATCAACCGCGTCAAGATCACCGGCGCGCCGATTCCGTTCGGCGGCGTCAAACAGTCCGGCATCGGCCGCGAGGGCTCGCGCCACGGGCTCGACGCCTTTACCGATCTTAAATATCTCTGCCTGGACGTAGCGTAAGCCGCGCCGGAGACATTTCCTTAGGAGTAAAAAAATGCTCGACCAGTCCAACGAACTCGCCGCCTGGGACCGCGACCACTTCTTCCATCCCTCGACCCACATGGGCACGCATGCGCGGGGTGAATCGCCGACCCGCATCATCGCCGGCGGCGAGGGCGTCACCATCTGGGACAATAACGGCCGCAAGAGCATCGATGCCTTCGCCGGGCTCTATTGCGTCAATGTCGGCTATGGCCGCCAGAAGATATCAGACGCCATCGCCGCCCAGGCCAGGAACCTTGCCTATTACCACGCCTATGTCGGCCACGGCACCGAAGCGTCGATCACGCTTTCCAAGATGATCATCGACCGCGCCCCGCAAGGCATGTCGAGGGTCTATTTCGGCCTCTCCGGTTCCGACGCCAACGAAACCAACATCAAGCTGATCTGGTACTACAACAACGTGCTCGGTCGTCCCGAGAAGAAGAAGATCATCTCACGCTGGCGCGGCTATCACGGCTCCGGTGTCATGACCGGATCGCTGACCGGGCTCGACCTGTTCCACAACGCCTTCGACCTGCCGCGTGCGCCGATCCTGCACACCGAGGCGCCCTACTATTTCCGCCGCGCCGACCGCTCGATGAGCGAGGAACAGTTTTCCCAGCACTGCGCCGACAAGCTCGAAGAGATGATCCTGACCGAGGGCCCCGACACGGTCGCCGCCTTCATCGGCGAGCCGATCCTCGGCACCGGCGGCATTGTGCCGCCGCCCGCTCTGTACTGGGAAAACATCCAGGCGGTTCTGAACAAATACGACGTGCTGCTGGTCGCCGACGAAGTGGTCACCGGCTTCGGCCGGCTGGGCACCATGTTCGGCTCCGACCATTACGGCATCAAACCCGACCTGATCACCATCGCCAAGGGCCTGACCTCGGCCTATGCGCCGCTGTCGGGCGTCATCGTCTCGGATAAGGTCTGGCAGGTGCTGGTGCAGGGCTCCGACAAACTCGGCAGCTTGGGCCATGGCTGGACCTATTCTGCGCATCCGATCTGCGTTGCCGCCGGTGTCGCCAACCTGGAACTGATCGACGAGATGGACCTGGTGACCAACGCCGGTGAGACCGGCGCCTATTTCCGCGCCGAACTGGCGAAAGCCATCGGCGGCCACAAGAATGTCGGCGAGGTGCGCGGCGACGGCATGCTGGCGGCAATCGAATTCGTCGCCGACCGGGACGACCGCGTGTTCTTCGATGCCGCGCAAAAAATCGGGCCTCAGGTCGCGACCGCGCTTGCCGAGCTTGGCGTCATCGGCCGCGCCATGCCGCAAGGCGACATCCTCGGCTTCGCGCCGCCGCTATGCCTCACCCGCGAAGAGGCCGACATCGTCGTGTCGAAGACGGCCGATGCGGTGAATGGCGTGTTTGCCAGCATCTAATTATCGACCTTGGTGCCGCCCCTCATCCGCCTGTCGGCACCTTCTCCCCGTGAACGACGGGGAGAAGGGACAAGCTCCAGCGCTGGCGACCCCCTCCCCCCGTTGTTCACGGGGAGAGGGTAAGGGTGAGGGACCGCGCCAACCTGGAATATCTGGAAGCAACATCAATGACCTCCAAAGCCCTCCCCGCCACCATGGCCGCCGTGCAGCTGACCGGCCACGGCGGACCGGAAAAGCTCGTCTACCGCACCGACGTGAAAGTGCCCTGGCCCGCCCCAAGTGAAGTGCTGGTCAAGGTCACCGCTTGCGGCATGAACAACACCGATGTCTGGGTGCGCCAGGGCGCCTACGGCACGGAGGAAGATGCTGCCGCCGTGTCGACCTGGCGGCGTCAGGGCAATACGCTGACCTTCCCGCGTATCCAGGGCACCGACACGGTCGGCAACATCGTTGCCGTCGGCGAGGGTGTTTCTTCGGCCCGCATCGGCGAGCGGGTGATGGTCGATTTCTCGATCTACAACCGCGACGATGATTCACTCGCCGACATCGACTATATGGGCCATGGCCGCGACGGCGGCTATGCCGAGTACCAGACCGTGCCGGCCGAGAATGCCCATGTCGTCGCCACCGACCTGACCGACGTCGAACTCGCCACCTTCTGCTGCGCTTATCTTACCGGCGAACAGATGCTCGAACGCGCCGCATTGAAGGCCGGCGAGCGTGTGCTGGTCACCGGCGCGTCGGGCGGCGTCGGCTCCGGCATCGTGCAGTTGGCGCGGGCGCGCGGCGCCATTCCCTATGCCGTCCTCGGCAAGGGCAAGGAACAGGCGGTGCTCGACATCGGCGCCGAGGCGGTGATCACCCGCGGCGTCGCCGATCTGCCCGCCGCCGTGAATAACGCGACCGGCGGCCAGCCGATCGACGTGGTTGCCGACCTCGTGGGCGGCGGCATCTTCAATGACCTGTTGCGCATCCTTCGGCCCGAAGGCCGCTACACCACCGCCGGCGCGATTGCCGGCCCGGTCGTGCAGCTCGATCTGCGCACCATGTATCTCAAGCAATTGCAGCTGCACGGCTCCAGCCAGGGCACGCGACACGACTTCCGCCGTATCGTCCGCTACATCGAGGAGAAGAAGATCCGGCCGCTGGTCGGCGGTGTCTACAAGCTCTCCGATTTCCACCGCGCCCAGGCGGATTTCATCGCCAAGGATTTTGTCGGCAAGCTGGTGGTCGTTCCGAACGCGGTTGCGGATCGCCGATAAGATGAACCACGTAGTCTCTGCATAGAGAATTTGGTTCTTTGACTGAGCCTGAAAAGGCCGTGCGTGGTCGCTGCCCGACCAGACTGCAGCCAATCTCCAACGCTGGCGATTGGCATAAGCCACCACGACTTCGCATCCCAGCTAGTTTCCGCCATAGTGCTGCGGCTCAGAATAAAAGCGCTCTGTAGCGATCCTTCGCGCCCCCCTCTGTCCTGTCTCTGTCCTGCCGGACATCTCCCCCGCTTGGGGGGAGATTAGCAGCTTCGCGGACAGCGTCCCTTTTTGCAGAACTTGACGCACACAACCCTCTCCTGCGGCGTTATAGGTTTTTCGCAACTTTCTTATAACGCCGCTTGCGGTCGACCGTCTTCATGTCAGGCGGCTCCAGTTAGCGGCTCCAGTTATAAGAAAAATGCGGTTCTCTTATAACGGCGTGATCTCGAGCGACGCGCGCCAATTACGGGACCTGCTTGACCGCGGCTTCAAGCGATCTTTCAAACGCGTCGATCACCTGATCGACCTGGGGCTCGGTGATGATCAGCGGCGGGCAGAAGGCCAGGGCATCGCCCATGTTGCGCGAGATGACGCCGTTCTGCTGCATGAAACCGTTGACGAGCCCGCCCAGCGCGCCGGCCGTCTCCCACGGCGTCTTGTTCGCCTTGTCGCCGACCAGTTCGACCGCCGCGATCAGGCCGACGCCGCGCACCTCGCCGACGAGCGGGTGCGAAGCGAGCTTGCGCAGCCGCTTCTGCATATGCGCGCCGACCGTGCGCGCATTGCCGACGAGATCGCGCTCCTCGATCAGCTTCAGGTTCTCCAGCGCGACCGCCGCCGCAACGGGATGGCCGCCGCCGGTGAAGCCGTGGCCGAAGGTGCCGATGCGATTGCTTTCGTCGGCAATCGGCTCGAAAACCTTCTCGTTGATCAGCAAGGCCGAGATCGGCAGGTAGGACGAAGAGATCTGCTTCGACAGCACCATGATGTCGGGCCTGATGCCGAAGGTCTGCGAGCCGAACATTTCGCCGGTTCGGCCAAAGCCGCAGATCACCTCGTCGGCGACGAGCAGGATGTCGTATTTCGACAGCACCGCCTGGATCTTCTCCCAGTAGCCGGCCGGCGGCACGATGACGCCGCCAGCGCCCATGATCGGCTCGCCGAAGAAGGCAGCGATGGTTTCCGGTCCTTCGGCCAGGATCAGCTTTTCCAAGTCGTCAGCAAGCCGGCTCGAAAACTCTCCTTCGCTCTCATTTGGCAGCGCCTCGCGCCAGTGATGCGGCGTCGAAGTGTGCAGCACATTGGCGATCGGCAGGTCGAAGGAAATGTGGTTGTTGGGCAGCCCGGTCAGGCTCGCCGAGGCAATGGTGACGCCGTGATAGCCACGAATGCGGCTGATGATCTTCTTGCGCGCAGGCTGGCCGAGCGCATTCGACCGGTACCAGATCATCTTCATGGCCGTATCGTTGGCCTCGGAGCCGGAATTGGTGAAGTACGCCTTGCTCATCGGCACCGGCGCCATCTGCACCAGCTTCTCGGCGAGATCGATCAGCGGCGAATGCGATTTGGAACCGAAGTCGTGATAGTAAGGCAGCCTGGACATCTGGCGCACCGCAGCGTCGACCAGCCGCTTCTCGGAGAAGCCGACCGCGACACTCCAAAGCCCGGCCATCGCCTCGATATAGCGGTTGCCGGCGAGATCCTCGACATAGATGCCGTCGCCCTTCTCGATGACCAGCGGCCCTGCCTCTTCATGCTTGCGGGCATTGGTGTAGCCGTGCATGTGGTAGCTGATGTCGCGGGCTTCGGGGGAATTCGGTCGAGCGTCCATGATGGCTCCTGTCCTGCATGCCGGGACGTGCGTCCTGCCGCCGTTCGGCGCGCGCATCGGCCTCTGGATTAATGCTGTTTGCTGCATCCGTTTCTTGTAAGGGTGTCAAGCCCTTTCGGAAGGGCCGGCGGATGGACGGAAGACATGCAGAATTTCAGCTTCGAGGCTGCTGAACGCCGGATCCTGCGCCAAGCCAGCGGTGCGCGTAGCCAAGACTTGATCCCCGAACCGGTCACCAGCAGGCACAACAACAAGGCTGAGGTGGCCTGATCGTGGACCATGTCGACTGCATCGTTGCCGGCGCCGGCGTCATTGGCCTCGCGATCGCGCGAGAGATGGCGCGGCGTGGCATGGACACCCTGATCCTCGAGGCCGAGAACGCCATCGGCACCGGGACGAGTTCGCGTAATTCCGAGGTCATCCATGCCGGCATCTACTATCCGGTCGGATCGCTGAAGGCCCGGCTCTGCGTGGCAGGCCGCGAAAGGCTCTACCGTTATTGCCAGGAGCGGGCGGTGCCGCATGCGCGCTGCGGCAAGCTCATCGTTGCAACAAATGCCGAACAGGAGCCGATGCTCGCTTCGATCCTGACCAACGCCGCTGCTTGCGGCGCGGGCGATTTGACGCCCTTGACCGCAGCAGAGGCGCGCAGGCTGGAGCCCAAGCTGCGCGGCACGGCCGCGCTTTTGTCTCCCGCCACCGGCATCATCGACAGCCACGCGCTGATGCTTGCGCTGCTGGGCGACGCCGAGGAGCACGGGGCGGCGCTCAGCCTCAACACCCGCATCGCCTCGGGCCGCATTGAAGGTGGACGCATCGTGCTCGACACGATCGACAGCACCAGCGGCGAACGCTTTGAAATCGCCACCGCGCGCTTCGTCAACGCCGCCGGGCTTGGCGCCACGGCACTTGCCGGCTCGCTTGACGGGTTCGACCAGCAATTCGTGCCAGAACTTCGCTACGCCAAGGGCAATTATTTTTCGGTCGCCGGCCGGGCGCCGTTCTCGCGGCTGGTCTATCCCGTGCCCGAGCCCGGCGGGCTCGGCGTCCATCTGACGCTCGACCTCGACGGCGTCGCCCGCTTCGGGCCTGACGTCGAATGGACCGATCAACTCGACTATCGCGTCGATCCAATACGTGGCGAGCGCTTCTACGACGAGATCCGCAAATACTGGCCGGACCTGGCCGATGGCAGCCTGCAGCCGGCCTATAGCGGTATCCGGCCGAAGCTCTCCGGTCCCGGCGAAGCCAATGCCGACTTCGTCGTCCAGGACGCGGCGGTGCACGGCGTGGAGGGCCTGGTCAATCTGTTCGGCATCGAGAGCCCTGGCCTGACCTCAAGCCTGGCGATCGCCGACCATGTCGCGCAGCGCCTCGCGCCGAACGCAAACTAGCCGAGGCGACATCGAGCGAGCGCCCGCTGCCAAAAGCATAATCCAAAATGCCCGTAAGCCATCCGTAAGCCCGGGTCGCAGAACCTCGGTCCGTCGATCACCGGGGCCATCGATATGAAGATCCGTTTCGAAGCCATACCGAACCCAAGCTGCCGGTTCGAGATCTGGGACAATGAGACCGGCGAGCCTGTCGTCCATCACGATCGGCTGCTCACCTTCGCCTCGGCGAAATCGGCGGCAAGAATCGCCGACTTCCTCAACGACAGCCACCGGCGCCGCGCCGGCGCCGCCGAATGGCGCGTTGCGGATCGCGATCTCGGCTGGGGAGGATGATCGCCAGGCTGCTCCACCTTGCGATCAGCATGGCGGAGCTTCCGCGGCTCGTCTTCCAACGAAACTTGGCGCAGGATCGAACGCTTTGCTACCGAGCGTCGGAGGAGTTTCGCCATGACTGATGAAGCAAGCCGCGAGCCGGCGCGTGATCCCCAGGATCTGGAGCGCCTGCTGATCTCCCGGCAGTGGGTGGGAGACATCGACGGCATGGCCGCGCTTTTTGAGCCGCATGCCGTCGTCGACAGCGGTGACGGGCGACTGACGCGTGGCCGCGAAGCGATCCGGGCACTCTTCGCCGACATCACCGCAACGGGCCAAAAATTTGCCGCCGGAAATCAGGCCCCGGCTGTTGTCAGCGGAGATCTGGCACTGACGTCAGCCCGTCTTCCCGATGGCACCGTAACCACCGAGGTCGCCCGCCGCCAGGGCGACGGGACATGGCTGTGGGTCATCGATCGATTCTCCGTTGCGTAGCGTCGGCCCGGATGACCCCGGAAATCGATTTTCGCTAGGTGCTCGCGCCTCCGGGCGTGCGGCCCTGTAGCGCAAAGGGGTGACTCCAGTACGGTTGTGGATTCGAAGTTCCTGAACGCCGATGCCGTCGATCAAGCAGGAACTTCAAATCTGTTTATGATGCATCAATGCTCCGTCTGCGAATGGTCGCCGCCCGGCTGCGAGATGCCGCCCAGCGCTTCGCCGGCCCATGCGGGTTCGCCATTCGTGGCGAGGTCGCCGAGCGAGACAATGCCAACCAGCCGCCGATCGCGGCTGATCACCGGCATTCGCCGCACTTTGAGTTCGCGCATATTCTGAAGAACATCGCCGACTTCCTGGTCGTCAAAGCAGCATTGTACCTCCGCGCTCATCACATCCCTGATCTTGGTGTCGGGACCTCTGCCCTCCGCGATGCCACGGACGGCAATGTCGCGGTCCGTGATCATGCCGACCAGCCGCTCATTCTCACCCACGGGCAGAACACCGGCGTCAAGATCGGCCATGACTCGTGCGGCATCCCACAAGGACTGGTCCGGACTGGCAACCTGAACTTTCCGTGTCATGCACTCGCTGATTCTCATGGCTTTCTCCTCGAGCTGCAGCGCCCCGCCGATCCTGTGATGAAGGTGTGATCAGGGGAGAATGAACGCCTGTCGGAATCGTTCGATCGTTCGACCGCTCGCGCCAGGATAGGCTCCACCATGGCCATATCCGTGACGGACGGGAACCATAATCCGGGACAATGGTTGTGTGGTCACCAGGTGATCCTCCTCGAGCCAAACGAAAAACGGAAGGAACGATCATGCGCATGTTGACGACAATTGCCGCCCTTTCGGGATTGGCCCTGGCGCAGCCAATTCACGCGCAATCCACCGACCCGCAGCTTCCCCAGATCGCACCTCCGGCTCCGGAAGGCCTGCCCGATCCAAGCTCGCCCAACCAAACGCCTGACCAGGCCCTGCCTGACCAAGCCCTGCCTGATCAAGGTTTCACCGACCAGAATTTTACTGGCATTGCCATTGTCGCCCTCGAGGATTTGCCGCCGGAACTCAAGACGCAAGCCGAGGCCGTGATCACCCAGACCAGCGTTGAAGATCTGCTTACCCTGCAGAGCTCGATCGATGCCTCGCCACAGGCGGCCTCGGTGCTGGCGGCGAACGGGCTGGATTCGTCGCAGGTTGTTGCTGCCAACATCGACGGCGACGGCATGCTGACTCTGATCATCCAGACAACCACGTGATTGGCGGGCACGTGATTGGCGGGCACGTGATTGGCGGGCACGTGATTGGCGGGCACCTGATCGGTGGTCCGGGCGTGGCGGGCCGGAGCACTCGGCTTCGGCCCTGAAACCCGGTACAGCGGAGCAGCGTCATGGTCGAAGCCGCAGTTCGCAACTTCACCCTCAACTTCGGACCGCAGCATCCCTCTGCTCACGGCGTGCTGCGGCTGGTGCTGGAACTGGACGGCGAGGTCGTCGATCGCGCCGATCCCCATATCGGCCTGCTCCACCGCGGCACTGAAAAACTGATCGAGTACAAGAACTATCTGCAGGCCCTGCCCTATTTCGACCGGCTCGACTATGTCGCGCCGATGAACCAGGAGCATGCGTTCTGCCTCGCCGCCGAGAAGTTGTTGGAAATCTCGGTCCCGAAGCGCGGACAACTCATCCGTGTTCTGTTTTGCGAAATCGGCCGGCTCTTGTCGCATCTCCTCAACGTCACGACACAGGCCATGGATATCGGGGCGCTGACCCCGCCGCTCTGGGGTTTCGCCGAGCGCGAGAAGCTGATGGTGTTTTACGAGCGCGCCTCCGGCGCCCGCATGCATGCGAATTATTTCAGGGTCGGCGGCGTGCACCAGGACCTGCCTGAGAAGCTGCTGGACGACATCTGGGCTTTCTGCGATCCGTTCCTCAAGGTCTGCGGCAACCTCGACGAATTGCTCACCGAAAACCGTATTTTCAAGCAGCGCAATGTCGACATCGGCACAATCGGGCTGGAAGACGCCTGGGCCTGGGGCTTCTCCGGCGTGATGGTGCGCGGGTCGGGCGCGGCGTGGGACTTGCGCAAGGCACAGCCATATGAATGCTACCCCGAGATGGATTTCGACATTCCCGTCGGCAAGCAAGGCGACTGCTACGATCGCTACCTGGTCCGCATGGAGGAAATGCGCCAGTCGGTGCGGATTATGAAGCAGTGTCTGGAGAAATTGCGATCGCCCGAAGGCCAAGGGCCGGTGGCAATTCCGAACCACAAGATCACGCCGCCGCCGCGGGCGACGATGAAACGCTCGATGGAAGCGACCATCCACCATTTCAAACTCTACACGGAGGGCGTTCGCGTGCCCGCCGGAGAGGTCTACGCCGCGGTGGAGGCGCCGAAGGGCGAGTTCGGCGTCTATCTGGTTTCGAACGGCAGCAATACTCCCTATCGGTGCAAGATCCGCGCGCCGTCCTTTGCCCATCTGCAGGCGATGGATTTTCTGTCGCGAGGGCACATGATCGCCGATGTCGCCGCGATCATCGGATCGCTCGATATCGTGTTCGGCGAGATCGATCGCTGACGAGGCGCGGGTGTTTCAGATTTCGAGCAGGGCGTAGGGACGGCCGGTCGGCTTCGCCACGTGCATGGCGACGTTATACACCGGGGCGCCGCCGGGCGTGCGTCCTTCATAGACGCCGCGATGCGCGTGGCCATGCACCACGGCGCTGACCTTGAACCGATCGATCGTCTCCGCCAGCCGCGACGAGCCCAGGAACGGAAAAATCTCCAATGGCTCGCCGGCGACCGTCTCGACCACCGGAGCGTAGTGCAGGACGACGAGCGTGCGCTCGGTGCGAACCTGCCGCATCGCGTTTTCGAGCCGCATCGACTCGCTGACGCTTTCGGCGACCATCGCCTTGATCGCCGGCTCGCCGAAGGAGCCGAGCATGCGCGATCCAAAACCGCCAATGAACCCCTTCACGCCGACAAAGCCGACGTCCTTGATTTCCGTGGTCTGGCCGTCAAGAAGATGGACGCCCGCCTGCCGAAGGATGTGGCCGACGTCCTCGACCGCGCCGGATTCATAGTCATGGTTGCCGAGCACGGCGACGACCGGGATTGCGCAGGCGCGCAAATCCTCCGCAAGGATTTCGGCCTCACGCGGCTTGCCGAGATTGGTGAGGTCGCCAGTGAGCACGAGGACGTCCGCTTCGTGCGAGACTTCGCCGAAGAGATCACGGCAGGAGGCCTGCGCGTCTTCCCGCACATGCAGGTCGCCGACAGCCGCAATCCTCACGGTGCCGCCGTTCTCAACCTTTGCCGTAGCAGCTTTGTTCCTCTCAGCCATCACGAAATTCTCCTGTTCCGCCGACGCCGGCAAAGCCCCATTCCTTGACGTCGATCTCGTAGTCGGTCGGCGAAAGCAGGCGCCCACGGCAGATCTTCATTCGGGGCGTAGGCAACTCCCTCTGCTTGGCGAGCCGGTCAAGCAATTCGTCGAGCAGCCAGGCGGGAATGTGATCGCGCTCGCTCGGATAGATCCATCGAAAATTCAGAAGCTGCATCAGCAGCACCTCCCAGTGGACTTCGAGGTAGGAAAGCAGCCGGCGCCAATCGATCTGATCCTGCGCCTTGAGGATGGTGTGAGCGATGTCGGCACCGTCGTGGCGGCCTCTGTCCTGGATGAAGCATTTGGACCAGATAAGCTCGGTCGGACCTACGATTCGCACCTGACTGCCCAGCAGTTCGATCTGCCGTGCATGCTCCAGCCACCCGTCGCCGACCGGCATGGTGCCGTTCGCCGATGCGAATATGACGTCAAAAAAATGGGTGCTCTTGAAGACCTTGCCAAGCCACCGGTCGTCCACAATTTCGACCGCATAGCCGGCTTGCTTGAAATGCGCCAGAATGCGCGCGTAGTCGCCGGCCTTGCAGAAAATGTCGAGGTCTTTGGTCTGGCGCGTTACGCCCGTATAGGCGCTCACCGCGTAGGTGCCGGCGACAAGAAAGGGGATGTCCGTTGCGGCGAGTTCGCGGATCGCCTCTGTATAAAAGACCTCGGCCTCGGCGTGTTGAAGCGTCGGCGCCGCTTTCGGATCGATCGTCGGAACGGATGCCGGGATGGCGCCTCCCGTTGGAGAATCGTTGGTCATGAAATCGTGGCTCCGAGGCCCAGCAACCTGCAGCTGTCCGTCTTTTAAACAAAGCCGCCGCCGCATGGTTCCGTTGCCGTCATAATGCGTAAAATGTGATGGCGGAGCCTTTTTCGCCGCAGGTATGAACAAACCAACTGCACGGAGGTGACCATGGAGGACGGGCGCAAGGCGGTACGCGTCAGACTGAGGGGAAGGGTGCAAGGCGTCTCGTTTCGCGTGTGGGCACGGACCGAGGCCGAGAGGCTCGGTCTGTCCGGATGGGTTCGCAATGAGGAGGATGGATCCGTAACGGCACTGATCGTCGGAGCCGAAGGCGCGGTTTCGACCATGTTGGACCGGCTGTGGAAAGGGCCGACCGGAGCGTCGGTCTCCAGCGTGACATCCCAGGACGTCGATGCCGGCCAGGAGCCGAACGGATTCAGGATCATCGGCTAGGAGTGTGTACAGGGCGCCCGCCGACTGAAATCCGCCCATCCCTGCGCCGATGGCGGATCGCCGCCGAAACGGCTTATCCGCTCATCAACCACCACTGATGCGAGGCGTGGAAATCGCTTCGCCGCCCCCATCACCCGAACATGCCGACCCCCAACATAAATGCCGGCAGCGTGAATGCCCGTAGCGTCAATGCCCGAAGCGTCAGTGCATGAATATTCCTCGCAGCCAGGCGAAGAAACCAAACCTCTCGGACATTGCTGCGCGGACACGAGAGGCAGCCCATCGCGCTCGTATCGAGGCGCCGACATGGCAATGGCAGACGATTTCGTGCAGCTGCCAGTCGGTCAGCTCGAAGAAGCGCTTGGCTTCACCGTAGGTGTCATCTCTCAAGCCTTGCGCGCGAAAGATCGGGTCCTCGAAGGCAACCGTGAGAGGCGAGTCGTTGTAACGCATTTTCTCGCGTATCTCAGGGGACTTGTATTCGGTGCCCGTCAACGCTTCGAGACGTCGATCGGGATTTTTCTCCAGCAGTTTCGCCCAACGTTCGAGACGCTGGCTTCGAGTCGCTACGAGGTTTGTTGCTTCAGCGTGAACGTCGGCAACGGTATGCAGTTGGTCAAGTGTTTGGTGCTTCACGGCCGCCTCCTATTCAGCAGGTGAGTTCGTCCCACCCTGAAATGGAAATTATGGCGCTCCACGACGCCGGCAAGGCCCTCATGCGCGGACGAATCGATCACTTTTCTGGACAACCCCGTCCGGCCACGAATGCCGATGCCTGCGGGAACATCGGAGCCCGCGTCGGAACCATAGGCATGCGTGGTCGTTCTGCGTGCGTCAGCCCGAGCGAAAACCGATCGAAACGGGTGGCTTCAAAAATCCCAGCCGACGTCGGTGACCCGCCAAGGCAGAGTGCGAGCGGAAGGAAATCACACCATGGCCATTCTTCCCACTCCCGAACCAACCCCCACTCCCGCGCCCACACCGCCGCCGTTTCCTGAACCGAAGCCGGTGCGTGAGCCAGACCCGGACAGACTTCCCGACGAAGCTCCTGTCCCCAATCCGGATGAAAATGATGCGCCGCTGAAAATCGGTCCCAAAAATCCCGGCATTTGACGGAGCGGAGACGCTCGTTCCAGATCGGCCAGTCCCGCATGGATGCCGGATGGTGTCGGCGCGTTGGCTCACTGAGCGGCCAGCATGCGGGCTGCGGTCGCAGTCGTCTCGGTGCTGTCAGCGGTGATCAGGCGGCGCGGAAAATGACGGCGGAAATGCTCATCGTCGCCAACATCGCAGGCATCAGATCGAGCGCTGCGGCGAAGCGAACTCGGATGCCTGCCTTAGATGCTGGCGCAGCAGCGCCTCGGCCCATTCGATCTCGCCCGCCTCGACGGCATCGAGGATGGCCAGATGTTCCCGGCAGGACTGCTCGATGCGTTCGGCCGGCAGTTCCTCGAAACCCGCCGACTCCTGCAACCGGCGCAGATTGTTCTGCTGGCGCACCGCATCCGCCAGGAACCGGTTGCCGGAACAGGCCGCAAGCCCTTCGTGAAAGGATGCGTTGATCCGGAACCATTCGTCGCCGCCGATCAGCGTCTTGCCCGTCGACACGATCGCCAGGATGCGCTGGTGAGCGCGGCGGACCGGCGCCAGCTGCTGAGGATCCGCATTGAACATGGGCGACCGCAGCGCCGCGCATTCGACGGCCGTCCGGAATTCATAGCTTTCCCGGTAGGCGTCCTCGCCGACCAGTGTGTCGGCAAAACGCCAGCCATGCCCCGGCAGGCGCTGCACCAGCCCTTCGGCGGCAAAGCGGAGCAAAAGCTTGCGCACGACGCCGCGCGACACCTGATAGCGCGGCATCAGTTCCGCCTCGGACACCTCCTGCGGCAGCTGGCCGAGCGCGCGCTCGCGCATCATCCTGCGGTAAAGCTCCTCGAGCGGTGAACTGGGCAGGATATCTTCAGGGTCGAGGTCGGCGACCTCGCGCGCCAATTGCAGCCCCCTCGTCTCGAAGGGACTCAAAATGCCCTGGGCGACCAGCAGCTCCAACGCTGCGCTGATCGGAGAACGCGAGACGCCGAAGGTGCGGGCAAGGTCGGGCACCGAGACGCGGGTTCCAACCGTC
This sequence comes from Mesorhizobium sp. WSM4816, assembly GCF_055811535.1. NCBI lineage: Bacteria > Pseudomonadati > Pseudomonadota > Alphaproteobacteria > Hyphomicrobiales > Phyllobacteriaceae > Mesorhizobium > Mesorhizobium sp. WSM4816. Next base: position 60,184 of record NZ_JBVVQR010000011.1, read on the forward strand.
CAGCCCGAATCCCTGATCCGCTCCAGGATCCGCCGCGCCAGATCGATCTGCAGCGGACTGGCCGCCTCGCCGCGCGCCGGCCGGTCGATGATCGTTTCATTCATAGGCACTTCCTTAGGCGTTCGCATCTTCGCATTATAGATATGCGCCACGCAGTTCGAACTGGCAATCTATCGAATTTTCCTGCTTTTCATTCAATCAAAATGCATTAGTATCCGAACTCAACGAGTTGAGGCTTCCCTTGATGACAACAGTCGCACCTTTTCCGCTTGTCGAGATCGAAGGAGCGCCGAAAGCGCGCGGCATGGCCTATGGCGAACAGGCGCGCGGTCGCATCGGCGCTTCGGTGGCGCTCTACGCCGGGCAACTCGACCGGTTCGGCTTCGGGCGGGACGATGTCGCGCGGTTTTCCCAAATCTTCCAGCCTCGCTTGCGGCAATGGGCGCCCGATCTCGTCGAGGAAATGCAAGGGATCGCGTCAGGCGCCAATCTCGACCTGTCCTCGATCGTCCTGGTCAACGCGCGCACCGAAATCCTGCAGCTCGCCCGGCGCGAGAAAGGCATTTCAGACGACGAGCCCGACGGCTGCACGGGCGCTGTGATTTTGCCGGAGGCAACCCGCGACGGCAGACTCATCCATGGCCAGAACTGGGACTGGAAGGCCGAATGCGCCGAGACCTCGGTGGTGCTGCGCATCCGGCGAACGGACGGGCCGGACCTCCTGACCTTCACCGAAGCCGGCGGACTGGCGCGCAGCGGCTTCAACGCGGCCGGCATCGGCATTACCGCGAACTATCTCGAATCGGACCGCGACTACCGCGACATCGGAATTCCGCTGCCCTTCATCCGGCGCCGGGCGCTTGAAGCGCAGCATTTCGCCGACGCCATAAAGGTGGTGGCGACGACACCGAAATCCGGCTCCAACAACATGATGCTCAGCACCGCCGAGGGCTTCACGGTCGATTTCGAATGCGCGCCGGACGAGGCCTTCGCCATCTATCCGGACCACGACATGATCGTCCACGCCAATCACTGGCAGAGCCCGGTGGCGTTGTCGAAGCTGCGCGAAACCGGGCTTCGCGACGTGCCGGACAGTCTCTACCGGGACCACCGCGTGCGCCGTCGCCTGTCGGCGCGGCATGGGGACGTCACGATCGACGATTTGAAGGAAGCCCTGTTCGACGATTTCGCTTCCCCGTTCAGCGTCTGTCGTCCGCGGATCAGGAAGAAAGGCGGCAACCTCTCGGCGACGGTGGCGATGATCGTCTTCGAACCCGCCGCCGGCGTCATGGAGATCGCACCGTTGCCGGCCGAGAACCGCGAATTCACCCGCTACGAACTTACTCTCGACGACGAGGTCCGCGAGCGCGCCGAGAAGGCGATGCCGGCACGGGGGAGACCTTCGATATCACAGGAGAAACGATGGTCCGCTTTGTCCTGACCCGCATCGCCAGCGCCATACCGACCCTGATCCTGGTGTCGGTTGCGGTCTTCGTGATGATGCGCTTCATCCCGGGTGATCCTGCGACGCTGATGCTGGGAGACCTCGCACAGCCCGGACAGGTCGAAGCCATGCGGCATCAGATGGGGCTCGACCAGCCTGTGGTGGTGCAATATCTAATCTGGGCCGGCAACGTCCTTACAGGCGATTTCGGGCGCTCGATCGGCAGCGGGCAAGAGGTGCTGCCGCTGATCCTCGACCGCTTCGCCGTCTCCTCGATCATCGTCCTCCTGGCCGTGCTTGTCGCCTCCGCCATCGCCGTGCCGGCCGGCATGCTGGCCGCCTGGAAGCAGGACAGTTTTGGCGACATCACCGTCGTCGCCACCTCGACCATCCTGCTCTCGATCCCCAGTTTCTGGCTGGGTCTGATGCTGATGCTGATCTTCGGCCTCTATCTCGGCTGGCTGCCGATCGTCGGCTACGTGCCCTTCAGCCGCGACTTCGCGCAAGCCGCTCTCTATGTGATCCTGCCCGTGGTCACCCTGGTGCTCGTCGAGTCCGGCCCGATCGCGCGCATGGCCAGGGCCAGCACGATCGAGGTGGCGCGGCTGGAATACATCACCCATGCGCGGGCAAAGGGACTTTCCGAAAACGCCGTGATGTGGCGCCATGCTTTCAAGAACGCCTTCGCGCCCACCTTGACCCTGATCGGCCTGGTGCTCGGCAGCCTGCTTTCCAGCATCGTCGTCATCGAGACCGTCTTCACCATTCCCGGCCTCGGCCGGCTGCTGGTCGACGCCATCTATGCCCGCGACTATCCGGTGATTCAGGGAACGATGCTGTTCGTCGCCTTCATCTATGTCGTGGTCAACCTTCTCGTCGACCTCGTCTATCCGCTGCTCGATCCGAGGGTCGCCGCATGATCGCCCGTGCGCTCGGCCGGCCCGGCCTGAAATTCAACGCGACCTTCGGGATCGCCGTCACCGGGGCATTGATCCTTCTGGCTGTGTTCGGCCCGTGGATCGCGCCCTACGATCCGCTCAAGCTCGATCTGCCGTCGCGGCTCAGCGGGCCGTCGCCCCAGCACCTGCTCGGCGCCGACGAGTTCGGGCGCGACGTGCTCAGCCGCCTCGCCAGCGGCGCGCGGACCAGCGCCTGGATCGCTTTTGCGACAGTCGCCTTCGCCTTGATCCTCGGCATCGTGTTCGGCGTTCTCGCCGGTTTCCTGCGCGGCTGGGTCGATCGCGTCGTCATGATGGTCAACGACGCCTTCCTCGCCTTCCCCGGCCTGCTTCTGGCGCTCGGCCTGATGGCGGTGATCGGCGCCAGCCGCGAGGGCATCATCGTTGCGCTCGGGCTTGCCTACATGCCGATCGTAGTGCGCGTGGTGCGGGCCTCGGTGATGTCCATTCGCGAGCGGGAATATGTCGAGGCCTCGCGGGTGATGGGCAACAGCGAGATCATCACCATGGCGCGGCATGTGCTGCCCAACTGCGTTGCCCCGATCATCGTGCTCGCCACCACCATGTTCGGCTGGATCATCCTGTCGGAAAGCGCGCTGAGCTTTCTTGGACTGGGCGTCCCACCTCCGGCGCCGAGTTGGGGCAACATGCTGTCGACGGCTCGGCCCTATATCGGCCAGGCGCCGCACCTGATCATCCTGCCGGGTCTCTGCATCTCGATCACGCTGCTCGGCATCAACATGCTGGGCGACGCGGTGCGCGACTGGCTCGACCCGAAAATGTAGGTCCTGGAAACATGCTCGTGCCGACCGCGGACAACAACACGATGCTTTCAGTGCGCAACCTGTCGATCTCGGTCGGGCCATCGGGAAAGCGGATCGTCGACGGGCTGAATTTCGACCTCGCCCCCAGTGACATGCTAGCGCTGGTCGGGGAATCCGGTTCGGGCAAGACGATGGCGGCCCGCTCGATCGTGAGCTTGCTCCCTGCTCCGCTGGTCACGACGCCGGACAGCAGCATCCACTTCGAAGGACAAGAGCTCACCCGCCTCGCTCCAAAGGCGCTGCGCCAGATACGCGGTGCGCGGATCGGCAAGGTTTTCCAGGAGCCGATGGTCTCGCTCAATCCCGCCGTCACCATCGGCGAGCAGATGGCGGAGGGTCTGCGCCTGCATAGCGCCATGTCGCGCGCCGAGATAAAGGACCGCTCGCTGGCAATGCTGGAGAGGATCCAGATCAAGGATCCCGGCAAATGCCTTGCGGCCTATCCGCACGAATTCTCCGGCGGCATGCGCCAACGCATCATGCTGGCATCGGTCATGCTGCTCAAGCCGCGCCTGCTGATCGCCGACGAGCCGACCACCGCGCTCGACACGCTGGTGCAGCGCGACGTGCTTGACCTGATGGTCGAGCTGACGCGGGAGAACGGAACCGCCGTCCTGCTGATCAGCCACGACCTCGGCATGGTGTCGCACTATGTGAACAACGTGACGGTGATGTGCGAAGGCAAGGCGATCGAACAGGGAAGCAGCACCCAAGTGCTTCACGCACCGCAGCACGATTACACGAAGCGGTTGGTGGATGCGCTTCCCAAGCGCAGCGCCGGCGGATCGAGAAAAGCCGTCGACGGCCCGCCCCTGGTCGAGATCAGCAATGTCGTCATCGACTATCCGGGCCGTCCAAGGCTGTTTGGGCGCGCGCAGCCGAAGCGCGCCGTCGACGGCGTCGACCTGACCATCCGGCGCGGCGAAACCCTGGCGCTGGTCGGCGCGTCGGGCTCCGGTAAGACGACGCTCGGGCGCGCCATTGTCGGTCTCGTCAGGCCGGCCAGTGGTACGATCTCGTTTCTTGGCACGGCGATTGCAAACGATCGATCCGCTGACGCGCGTGCGCAGCGTCGTGACATGCAGATCGTCTTCCAGGACCCCTATTCGTCGCTCGACCCTCGCCAGTCGATTGCCGAGACCATCACCGAGCCGCTGAAGCTCGACACCGAATTGGACCGCAAGCGGCGGACCGCGCGCATGGATGAGGTCATCGAGGACGTGGGGCTGACGCGCGACCTTCTGGAGCGTTTCCCGCATCAGCTTTCAGGCGGCCAGCGCCAGCGCGTCGCGATCGCCCGGGCGATCGTCAGGCGACCGGCCTTCGTCGTCGCCGACGAGCCGGTCTCGGCGCTCGACATGACGGTGCAGAAACAGATCCTGCTTCTGATCCGGTCGTTGCAGGAACGCTACGGGTTCGCCTGCCTGTTCGTCTCGCATGATCTGGGTGCGGTGGAGCAGGTTGCCGATCGGGTCGCCGTCATGCAGGACGGAAGGATTGTCGAGCTCGGCAACCGCGACGACGTCTTCGATCGACCGCGCCACGCCTACACACGCGCCCTTCTCGATGCCGCGATGCTGATCGATCGTCATTTCGCCGATGGCGCGGGCGCACGCAAGGCAGTGGCTCGATGAGGACGGCATGGCTCGTCGCCGCATCATGACAGCGTTTGGCCGCATTACGGAGATCTGGCGATACCCCATCAGTTCGATGGGCGGCGAACGGCTGGACGGGACTGAGCTTGCGCAGGGCGGGATTCCGGGCGATCGGATCTGGGGCATCATCGACCGGCGCGACGGCACTGTTGCCGCGCCGGAGAAGCGAAAACACTGGCGACCGCTGCCCAACCTTGGTGCAAGGCTGAAGGGTGACCGGCCGGAAATCGGCTTGAACGGCTCGTGGATCGATGCCGGCTCCAGCCTCGCAGGCGAGCTGGTTTCGGCCTTCCTCGATTTCCCGGCGGCGCTGCACCCACATGTCCGCTTCGGCTCGGAAGCCCGGGATCATATCGCGCCACGCTATAAGCGCGCCGACATCCACATCGTCACGTCAGCCTCGATGAACAGGCTTGCCGGCCTGCTTGAGGATCCTTCGCAAGTGGATTCCAGGCGATTCCGGCCCAACATCGTGATCGAAACCGACGCCTCGCGGGAAGGTTTCGTCGAGCAGCAGATCATCGGGAAAGTGCTGGCGATCGGGAAGGCGCGGATCCTGATCTCGGAACCGTGCGCGCGCTGCACCTTCACGGCGCTGGCGCAAGGCGATCTCGCCTTCGAGCCGGCAGTGCTGCAAACCATAGCGCGCCATGGCGAAGGCGGCTTCGGCGCGCTCTGCCAAATCATCGAACCGGGCAAGATCGGGCTGGGCGACCAGGTCACCTTGAACGAAGCCTGACCTTTGTCCAGCTTTCGACGCCGGACGGCGGCACGTCGTGACGCTAGAGGTGAACATCCAACGCTTGGCGCCGGGGGCGAATACAGCTCACGACCACTTTTCTCACCTTCCGCGGGAGAGTCCGAAGGGGAAGCGGTGACCCGAAGCAGACGGTCGTGATGCCATAAAAGATGTCGGCCTCGCGCCGATCTCGGACGCTGCGATCGGTTTGGCCGCTTCCTGAAGCCGACGTCCCAGCGACCACAGTGACAGCCGCGGTTGTGCCCAATTGTGGACCTTGGCAAAATCACCGCCTTGAAGATCAGCTTAACCATCATCGGAGCATTGCCATGATGAGCTCGGACCAGAGACCAGCGTCAGCCTAGCGAACTGCCTCCTCCCTGCGCAATTTCGAGCGCCTTTACGCTTAGTCGGAAGCCGTCTACTATTCAGCTGAAGGCAGGGTCTTAGACATGGACCGCAAGCTTGCTGCCATTCTGGCTGCTGATGTGGTCGGCTATTCCGCTCAAATGGAGCGTGATGAAGCGGGGACTTTTGCACGGCTGAAAGCTGGTCGCGCAGAGCTTTTCGAGCCAGAGATTGCGCGGCACCACGGTCGCATTTTCAAGCTCATGGGCGACGGCTTGCTGGCCGAGTTTGCCAGCGTGGTCGATGCGGTGGAATGTGCAGTCTCGCTGCAGCGTGGCCTAACCGAGCGCAATGCGTCGCTTCCCGAGGCCAAGCAGATCTTGGTCAGGATCGGAATAAATCTTGGCGAGGTGATAATCGACGGTGACGACCGTTACGGCGACGGGGTCAATATTGCCGCCCGCCTCCAACAATTGGCGGAGTCCGGCGGCATCTGTGTCTCCGGGAAGGTGGCCAAGGAGGTCGAGAAGAAGCTTGCCTTCGGTTTCGAACCTTTGGGCGAGAAGAAGGTCAAGAATGTCACCGAACCTGTGCAGGTTTTCCGCATAACACTGGAAAAACAGGGCATCCGCCATCGCTCAATACGGTCCTCTCCGCGCTGGGCGCTAGCGGGGATGGCGGTGGCCGTGGCCCTTCTGCTTGCCGTCGCAGCGGCTTGGCAATTCTGGCCGGCGGCACCAGTGAGTGCTAGGCCATCGGTGGCTGTGCTGCCATTTGATAATTATGGGGGCGACGACGCTACTGGAAGGCTGGCCGACGGCCTTACAGAGGACATCATCACCGATCTTGCGCGCTTCCCGGAATTGGAGGTGGTGGCGCGCAATTCGACGGAAGCCTACAAGGGCAAGCCAGTGGATGCCCGCGAGGTCGCCAAAGCGCTCCATGTCGGCTATGTGCTCGAAGGTTCGATCCAGCGCCAGGGCAGTCGCGTGCGGATCACCGCGCAGTTGATCGACGCGCAATCCGGCAACCATCTGTGGTCGGAGCGCTGGGACCGGCCCACCGAAGATGTGTTCGCCGTCCAGACCGAGATATCCGAACAGGTCACCAACCGGCTCGGCGGCGGCGCGGGGCTGATCCAGGAAGCGGGGCGGGCCGCGGCCAAACGCAAGTCGCCAGAAAACCTGAACGCCTATGAGCTATATCTGCTTGGCACCGAGAAGCTTGAGCGGATCACCAAAGCGGACATTGAAGAGGCCATCAAGCTCCTCAATCGCGCCGTCGAGTTGGATCCCGGGCTCGCCCGCGCCTGGGTCGAACTTTACCACTCTCACTCTCTGTTGGCGAACTTCGGCGTCAATCCCGAGAAGGGAGCAGCGGCGGCTGCCGATGCAGCCGAACGCGCCGTGCGGCTCGATCCGAGGGACGCGGAAGCTCACGCCGCGCTCGGCATGAGCTTGGGCGAGCGGGGCGACCTCTCGCGTGCCAAAGCTGAGCTGGACACGGCCGTGCGCCTTGCCCCCGGTTCGGCAGAAATCTTGACCTTCTACGCCAGCTGGGCGGCGTCCTTCGGCGAACCAGAACGTGGCGCGGAATTGGTTGATCGGGTGATCCGGCTCGATCCGAACTATCCGATGTGGACCTCAGGCCCGTTCTCCTATGCTTACTATATGGTCGGCCGATATGACGATGCGTTGAAGATGCTGGAAGGCCTGACACCTGACAACTACAACCAGTGGAGGTGGATGGTGCGCAGCGGTTCGCTCGCAGGCGCAGGCCGGATAGAAGAGGCGCAAGCCTCGGTTAAGGAGGCGCTCAAGCGGCACCCGGATATGACCGTCGAGGGTATCGTCAACACGCCGGGGATCAGTGCCGTAGAGCGAGAGCGCTTGCTGGAAACCTTGCTGCCGGCTGGTTTTCCGCCATGCGCCTCCGACGACCAACTGGCTAAGATGACCGATCCAAAACGTCTTTCTGAGTGCCTGAAGTAGCCCTTCAGCGAGCTTCCCTGACGACCGAAATAGCTCGTGTCGCAGTGGCGTAAATTTCAGATGTATCTGCTCAACACCGCTACCGGCCCATTGCCGTCATGTCCGAAGTGTGTCTGATTGGCCGCTTCTGACGCTGGTTGCTCGTTCTGATTGCGAAGGTACCTTCAATCGAAAGATCGGAGAGCAACACGCCTCTGATCTTTTGGCGACAGGAGAACCGCCGGCCTATTCGCTTTTCCAGACACCCCATACATGGGGGTTTGCCGCGGGCCATACCGAATAGCCCTTTACTTTCGCCGACACGGCATCGAGGGACGGCTCGTAATAGAGGCCAAGGATCGGCACATCCTTCGCCATGAGTGCATGGAGCTGCTTGAACAGTGCCTTGCGTTGCCCGGCGTCGGTCGTGGCCATCGACTTCGTGTAGAGATCGAGGGCCTCCTTGCTGTCCCACTGCGCCGTCGGGTCGGTCGCCTTGTCGCCATGTTACTCAGCCCGCTTGGGCGCGGTGAACGTCCATAGGGGGCGATGCTGACGTCGCGACTTTGCCAAGCTGGAAGACCTCCGTCGCCTCGCCGCGGCCGCGCAGCCGGTGCTTGCCCGCCGGGATCCTTTCGAACCTTTCGTCGAGCCGCGACGCGGTCTCACCGGAAATGGCGATTGCGGCGGTGGCGCCCGGTTCGAGCTGCTTGCCGAGGTCCTGCAGCCGCTGGCTGACGTTCACGGTGTCGCCGACGATCGTATAGTTGACGCGGTCGGATGCGCCGATATTGCCGACGATGACGGAGCCCGTGTGGATGCCGATGCGGACATGAAGCGGAGGCCGGCCTTCGCCAGCCGCTTCCAGATTGTCCTTGTCCAGCTCCTCGCGGATGGCCGCGGCTGCGCGGACGGCCGCGGCGGCATGGCCCTTCAAACGATCCGGCGCGCCGAAGAACGCCAGCATGCCGTCGCCCAGGAACTTGTCGACAGTACCGCCATGTGCATCGACCGCGCCGCACAGGATCGCGAAGTGGTGGTTCAGCAGCCTGGCCGCGGCGGCGGCGTCCATCTGTTCCGACAGCGTGGTGAAGCCGGCGATGTCGGTGAACATGACGGTGACGACCGCTTCGCGCGGTTCGGCGATGCCGATCTCTCCGGTGCGCACCAGCTTGGCCACCAGCGAGCGCGGAATATAGGTCGAGAATGCACGCAGACCGATCAGCATGGCATTGAAGGCCGAAGCCTGGTTGTCCAACTCCAGCACACTGCTGCGCGGCAGGGGGGTCACGCCGTCGAGATCGAAATCGGCGACGCGCGTGGCCTGGCCGGCAATCGCCTGGATCGGGCGCGACAGGCGCTTGCCGAGAAGAATCGCGACGATGACCGCCACCGCCATCGCGCCAAGTCCAAGCATGGCCGATCCCATGACGCGCTCGATTTCGTCACCGATCTGACTGGTCTTGAAATATGCGCCGAGCGTCCAGGGCCGGTCGCCATAGCCGGTGATCTCACGGGTAATAGCGACGTAAGTGTTCTCTCCGTCCCATGACGTCGAACCGTCCTTGTCGCCAACCTGGATTTCGGCAACCTCGATATCGCGGGTACGCTGCGTGCTGAACTCCGCTTCTGGTTTGCGCGCCTCATATCCGGCGAGAACCGGATCGCCGAAATTGACGAGCGGCGTCAGCGGCAGGATGCCGTTCTTCAGCGCATCCGGGGAAGCCAGCCGCTGGTCCGCCAGGATGGATCCGTCGCCATCCAGAATGAAGGCATGCGTGCCGAAGCGCGACGACAATTCCTGCGTGATTTTGGACAAGTTCTGCAGTTCCACCGCGGCGATCACCCAGGCCTTCGTGGCGCCATCGCGTGACAGCGGCGCCGAGACGTTGGCGAACAAGCCATACTCGTTGGCCACGAAGGCGCCCCACCTGCGTCCGTCGACCTGCTGGCGCTCTTCAAGAACGGCGCGCACTTGCGGCGATTTCTCGGTCTCGGCGGGGAGTTTCCGGATCGTTCCGGCAGGATATTTGGCGTCGTTGTCCCCGGTCACCGCCGCCCCCCTGCAAATCAGGTCGGGTGTGCAGATCAACATTGCGTTCACCCCCGGCGCTGCCGCCAGCGCACTGGCAAGTGCCGCCGACATCGCCTCGTCGTCGATCTGGAACTCGCCCTGCTTGTAGAGCTGCGCGACGCCGTCCACGGCGCTCTCGGCGCGCCCCATCTCCGCGCGCAGCAAATCCTCCATCGCATCGATCAGGAGCGTCGACTGGGCGCCGAGCAGGTCGAAAGTGTTGCGAAGGTTGGCGCCGACCGACAATGCGAGCACGCCGCCGACCGACAGGAACACGAGGCTGCCGAAACTCATCGCCATGATGACTGCAATGGGTATGCGACGCCGCTTCTTTTCGGGGCGGACCAGACGCACTGGTTGTGCGGACGTGCTCATGCAGCCAACGTCATAATGCGCCACCGCATTGCAAGCCCGGTGACGGCTTTAAGGAAAGGACGCGCCGAAGCATTCGCACCAATGTGGCGCCGATGTTTCCAGCGCCGATGATTCCGATCCTCATAGGGGTGTTCCTTTCGTAAATATGGAAGAGCGCCCGCCTCAGTCGCGGACGCGGGCGCCTCGAAGATGCGCCCCTTTCTCGCGCAGTGTCGAGAGTGTCAACTCCCGGAAAGGCGCATGCACGACATGATCGTCGCCGCCATGCAGGAGAACCGGGCTATCATCAAGTCGCATATCGAGCGAATGGTGACGATCTTTGAGCCGATCATTCGCGAGGGGACCGAGGCGGGCGAACTCAAGGTCGAGGACCGGCAGAGGCGGGCTGTGAGGTCAACACCGCGTTCACGCCGTTCTTCCACCCGATTCTGATCGAGCACTGCGTTCAACACGGCGAAGACACCGACGCGGCAGGTACCAAGATCGGAGGACAACACGCCTCCGATCTTTTGGCGACAGGAGAACCGCCGGCCTATTCGCTTTTCCAGACACCCCATACATGGGGGTTTGCCGCGGGCCATACCGAATAGCCCTTTACTTTCGCCGACACGGCATCGAGGGACGGCTCGTAATAGAGGCCAAGGATCGGCACATCCTTCGCCATGAGTGCATGGAGCTGCTTGAACAGTGCCTTGCGTTGCCCGGCGTCGGTCGTGGCCATCGACTTCGTGTAGAGATCGAGGGCCTCCTTGCTGTCCCACTGCGCCGTCGGGTCGGTCGCCTTGTCGCCAAGGATGACGCCATACATCAACGACGGATCGAGACGAGCCGAATAGCCAAAGGACTGGATCTGGAATTTGCCGACAAGGTAGTTGTCGAGCTGTGCCGCCCAATCCAGCACTTCGAGCTGGGCGTTGAAGCCTGCGGCCGTCAGCATCGCCTGCAGCAGCACGGCGTTCTCGTACATGCCCTGGTAGCGGGTGTTGGTCTGGATCTTGATCGGCTCGCCCTTGTAACCGGCTTCGTCCAGCAGGGCCTTGGCCTTGGCCGGGTCGTATTCCGGCCATTTGAGGAAGTCGTCGTCGAAGAACGAGCTCGCCTGGGCGACGGCCGAGGGACCTCCCGTGGCGGCACCGCTGGTGCTGGCGGCAGCGATCTGGTTGATGTCGGCGGCATGCGCCAGCGCCTCGCGTATTTTGACGTTCGACAGCAACGGGTCCTTGGTCTGCAACAGGATCACCGTCCACGACAGGCCTTGCGTCGACAGCACCGTCATGCCGCGCGACTTGGCTTCCTCGGCACGCGATGATTCAAGATCGGGCAGGACATCGAGTTCGCCGGCAAACAGCGCGGTTTCCGCCGCCGCCGTGTCGGGGACGACCATGAAGCGCACCTCGTCAACATAGGCCTCACGGCTGCCGGCAAAGCCGCTCGGCGCCTCCTTCACCGGCTTGTAGTCGGTGAAGCGCTCGAGCGCCAAATACTGGCCCTTGACCCACTCCTTCAGCGTGAACGGGCCGCTGCCGATGGCGGAATCGGCGAGCCACTTGCCGTCGGCGCCGACATTCTTCGGGCTGGCGACCCAGCCATTGCATTGGACACTGGCGAGTTGCGCCAGAAAGAGCGCATTCGGCGCCTTGAGCGTGAAGACCACGGTGCGTGGATCAGGCGTCGCCACTTGCTCGACCTTGAGGCCCTGGCTGCCGTTGAAGAACGGAATGCAGAACCACTGATTGGCCGGGTCCATGCGGCGGTCCCAGTTCCATTTGACGTCGGATGAGGTCACGGCGTCGCCATTGTGGAAAACCGCGCCGTCCCGCAATGTGAAGGCATAGGTCTTGCCGTCGTCCGATACTGTCCAGGATTCGGCCAATGCCGGGCCCACCGTGAGATCGGCGCGATAAGCCACCAGCGTCTCAAAGATATGGTGCAGCACGGTGTCGGTGTTTGCGTCGCGATTAAGACCGTCGGTGGCGCGGATGTCTGCGTTGATGCGGACCTTGAGCGTGCCGCCGGTCTTCGGCTGCTCCTGCGCCATCGCCGGCAGTGCACAAATCATCACCGCGATTGTCGCCAGCACCTGGAGCAATCGTCTTCCCATCATCAATCCTGTTCCCATTTTTTATCTCCAGTTTGACTGCAGTTTTTCAGGCGGGCGCCGCAGTCAATGTCCGCGCAAAGAACTCCTTGACCTTGGCGATGAGCGCGCCGTCGTTGTGAGCGATGCCAGGCACGACATCCAACTGCACCTCGACGCCCTGTCTCTCCAGGCTGCCCTTCAACGATCTGATCCGGTCGTTGCGGGTCGCGCCGGCGAGATCGGCGCCGGGCATCCACCAGTCATCCTCCGGCTTGATGGTGATCTCCCAGGTTTGGAGATCGTCACCACCGATCACCATCTGCACGGCAACCTTGCGCATGGCGTCGAGGTCGATGGCCTTGCCGAACACTTTCTCGAAGTCGCGCACCCCGACCCAGAAATCGTGATCGAAATCGAGCAGGGTCACGACGCCCGGCGCACCGATCGATGCCGCCAGCAGACGTTCGGGGTGGAGGAACAGGAAACGATGGGTGAAATGGCCGCCGCCGGAGAAGCCGTACATCAGCACGCGGTCGCCGCGGATGCGATAGCGCTCGCGCATCTCCTCGACCATGTCGAGCAGCACGGAATCGTAATGCAGGTCGCCCTGGCGCAGCATCTTGTAAGAGGAAAGATCGCCCGGAAAACAGATATTCGCCGGGAACAGCGGGGCGAGCACGATCACGCCGTTCTGTTCGGCGAAGTCGGCGAAGGCGTCCCGGTAGGCGAGCATGCCTCGCTCGGTGCCATGCACGATCACCGCCAGCGGATAGGTCTTGTCGCCGTCCTCGTCATAGTCGTCGGGGACATAGGCGCAATAGGGGAAGCGCTGGTCGAAGCGGGAAGCGTACACCGTCGTGTGCCCGAAATCGTAATAGGACAGGCGCTTGCCATGTCCGCTGACCTTGCGCATCGAATTTTCCCCGATCTCAATTTCATTGTTTCATCATTTTGTGTGACTGAAAAGCATTTGTTTATCCACATCGTCAGGAAAGTACGTATTTTACATCGCGCAACGCCTGACATCGTCGGGCAAGCGTGAGCAGCTATCCGGGCCGTCGCGCGTCAAGTCCAGCCGAGCGGCACGACAAAACGACATCGTGAAGTTGTGCAGGTTGACTCGGTTGTCTGCTCGCCTAACTTCGCGGTCACATGATATTTTCCCGCATCCGCAAGCTTGTCCCTCTTGTTCTCCTGGCCGGCAGTTCGATCGTGTCCTCCTGCGTCGCCCCTGACGACACGTCGAACCTCCCGAAGGAAGACGCCACAACGGCGGCAGCCCGCAAAGAGATGGTTGGTCTCAGCGAGGCGGACGTTCGAATGTGCGCCGGCTTTCCGACTGCCACCGCTGATGCGGGGGGAAGCCAGATCTGGACCTATCAGCGTACCGTTCAACGCGGCAATCTCAACGTGGTGATTCCAACCTTGGCCGTGGGTGCGATCCCGACGGTTGGAGGATCGCTCAATGTCGATCCTGGCGGCTATTGCAACACGCAAATCCGAATGGTCGACGGCCGTGTTGCCGAGGTTGCCTACGCCGGCGACAACAACACGCCGAACCACCGCGATGCGCTCTGCGTCAGCACGGTAGACGGCTGCGTGGCCTATGCCCGCCAGCGCCATCAAGTCAGGACAAGAGCCAGCCCCAGGTAACCGGCCAGCAAATCGGGTTCCAGCTAATCGGGCTGGCTGGCGCAACCCAGGCCCCGCAGCATTCGTTCCTGTTTCAGGCAGACGTTCCATATCCGAACCGTCGCCAGAGACGACCGCCGGCCCCCGCCGATCCGCCTTGCGAAAAAGCCGGTCGGCCGGAACCATTCTTGGGGTCGGGAGTACGAGAGGTCGAAGGGACAGGAATGGCAGACGATGATCATCACCCGCAGGACATTCGTGAAGGCTGCCGCCGCTTCTGGAGCGGCTCTGGTGATGCCGGCTGCCGCGCCCGGCGCGCCGCCCGCGCCGGCGATGCGCGCTGTCCCCTCCTCGGGAGAGATGCTCCCCGCTGTCGGCCTGGGCACCTGGATCACCTTCAATGTCGGCGACGATCCGGTGCTGCGCGACGAGTGCGCCGAGGTGATGGCGGCCTTCTTCGCGGCAGGCGGCCGCATGATCGATTCCTCGCCGATGTACGGCTCCTCGCAGCCTGTGATCGGCTATGGCCTCGAAAAGCTCGGCCGGCCCGAAGCGCTGTTTTCCACCGAGAAGGTCTGGACCTCCTCCGCCGACGGACCCGCGCAGATCGAGCAGTCGCGCCGCTTCTGGGGGGTGCCGCGCTTCGACCTCCTGCAGGTCCACAACCTCGTCGCCTGGGAGACGCATCTCGAAACCCTGTTCGCCATGAAGGCGGACGGGCGGATCCGCTATGTCGGCATCACGACGTCCGAAGGACGGCGGCACGATTTGTTCGAACAGATCATGCGCGCGCATCCGCTCGACTTCGTGCAGCTCACCTATAACGTCGTCGACCGAGAAGCGGAGCAACGGCTGCTGCCGCTGGCGGCCGAGCGCGGCATGGCTGTCATCGTCAACCGGCCGTTTCGGCAAGGCGCGCTGACGCGCCAGCTCCAGGGCGAGACGCTGCCGGACTGGGCGGCCGGGATCGGTGCCGCGACCTGGGCGCAGTTCATACTGAAATTCATCGTTTCGCATCCCGCCGTCACCGTCGCCATCCCCGCCACCACCCGCGTCGACCACGTGCGCGAGAACCTGTTGGCAGCGACCGGACCCCTCCCCGACGCTGCCATGCGCGAGCGGATGGCGGCCTACGTCCGGGACCTCTAGGCAGGCATTCGTCGGCTGGCCCACGAATGCCTGCCTGGATTCTGTTGTTTGTCGCAGGTTGTTGTCGCAAAACCGTGGGAGGCTTTTGTGGAACCTGCTTGGATGTCGGAATGGTGGACCTACCGGCTGGAGGATTTCCTGCTCTTCTCGCCGCGCGTCTATTGGCGCATGTTCGAATTGGCCAATGCCGCGTTCTGGCCGCTGCATCTCCTGACGCTCGCCGCCGGCCTCGCCATTGTCCTGCTCGTGCTTAAGCGGCCGCGTCGCCATGGTCTGTGGATAACGCTCGTCCTCGCCGCGCTCTTTGCCTTCGTCGGCTGGTCCTTGCTGTGGAGCCGCTATGCCGCGATCAACTGGGCGATCGCCTATGTCGCGCCGGCCTTCGGCCTGCAGGCGCTGCTGCTGGTGATCGGCGGTGCGCGCGGCGGCCTCGCCTTTGACCGGCGGGACCTCGCAGAGCGGCTCGGGCTGCTGATCGCGGTCGCTGGCCTCGTCGTCTATCCCCTGCTGCCGCCGCTCTTCGGGCGGCCATCGGCGAGCGCCGAGGTCTTCGGCATCGCGCCGGACCCGACGGCGATCGCAGCGCTCGGCGTCCTGCTTGCCGCGAGCGGCGGGCTTGTGCCGCTGCTGTTGGCGATCCCGCTGCTGTGGCTGCTGCTCAGCGGCCTGACGCTGCATGCCATGGGCGATCCGCAAGCCTGGCTGCCGCTTCTGGCAGCGGCCACCATTTTAGCTGCCTTGACCCTGCGCCGCATCGCCCCGTGATGCCGGCACGATCGAGAAAATCAGCCGGCTCCGGCCAGATAATACAAGTTTCAGACGTAACCGAATTTTCTCCTTCTGAAATCGTCGCGTAACGCCGTACCGCCAGGTTCGCACTTCAGCAGACCGCAGCCACACGCTCGCCGCGTGGATTGTCACAAGCCAGCCGGTTGCGCCAGCCGGTTGCGGATGTGACTTGCTCTGAAAGAGAGGTAATCATGGTCAATCAACTTTCGCGGACAGCGCCAACCGTCCAACCAATAGCCGCCACGCCGGAACTTCCTTCCGCCGTCCCGCTGATGGCGCTTTCGACCGGTTTCTGGGCCTTCAAGACTCTGGCCGCTGCGCATGAGCTGGACCTCTTCAGCCGCCTTGCGGGCGGCGCCGGCACCACGGTTGCCGAGCTGGCCGAAGCGCTCAGCCTGCATCAACGCCCGGCCGAGATGCTGTTGACCGGCTGCGCTGCACTCGGGCTCCTGGAGAAAACCGGCGGCCGCTATCGCAACACGCCGTTAAGCGAAACCTATCTCGTGCGCGGAAAACCGTATTACTTCGGCGGCTTCGTGCAGATGCTCGACAAGCGGCTCTATCCCGGCTGGGGCAGGCTTATCGAGGCGCTGCGCACGAACCGGCCGACCACGTGGGACCCGGCGGTGCGATCCTCGGCGTTCGACGGCGAAGATCCGATGATGCTGGCGCTGTTCTGGGAGGCGATGCATTCGGTCTCCACGATGACCGCGCGCAAGCTCGGCGAAGCCCTGGATTTCGGACATTTCCGCCGCCTCCTCGACATCGGCGGCGGATCGGGGGCGTACGACATCGAGCTTTGCAAACAGTATGGGGCGCTGCGTTCGACCGTGTTCGACTTGCCGCATGTCGCCGCGATCGCCGCGGGAAAGATTGCCGAGGCCGGCTTGACCGACCGCATCGAGACCGCAGGGGGCAACTTCTTCGAGCAGCTTCCCGGGGATCACGATTTGCATCTCCTGTCGATGATCCTGCACGATTGGGACGAGGCGAAGAACCGCGCCCTGCTGCGCCGGTCGTTCGGGGCTTTGCCGAGCGGCGGCGCAGTCGTCATCAGCGAGCTTCTCGTCAATGACGGAAAGACCGGACCGGCGCCGGCGGCGCTGATGAGCCTCAACATGCTGATCGAGACGGAAGGACGAAACTACACGCAGGCCGAATATTCGGCGTGGCTCGAGGAAGCCGGATTCCGGCACATCAAGACGGTCTGGTTCGAGGCACCCGGCGCGAACGGCGCCGTGATCGGCCGCAAGCCGTAAGGCGCAAAGCGCAGTGTAACAGGCGCCCCGCAGTTCAACCCTGCCGACAATGATGATGGAGGCCGAAATGGCTCACACGCAAACTCGCGTCGATCTTCACCGTCTGCTTGGACTTGTGCTGAAAACCACAGCAACCGCAATCGCGGCTCTCAAGACCTGGCAACGGACCGTCTCAAGACGTCGGGCAATCGCTGGTTTGACGCCCGATCGGTTGCGGGACATCGGTCATGCCGAGGCGCCCGCGCCGGTGCTTGAGGTCAAGGCAGGTCTGGTCACGAACTTGATGTCGATGAGGTAAGCGAATTCGGCCGTCATAGCAGGTACAAGGCCAGCGGCCGTCATGCATTTTTGCTCCTTCTCACAAGCTCAGGCAACCGGGCGCTTTGCCAGCAGCAGCCCACATCCAAGCATGATCATGGCACCGCCCGAGCCTTCACGAAGACGGCGAACGAGATTCGCACGCGACGCCGCGCCGTCGCGAAGCCTTCCGGCTGCAAACGCCACGACAATATCGGCGAGCGTGTTGAGGGCAACCGAGATGGCGCCGAGGATCAGGAACTGCAGAACGACGTGATCCGACGATGTATCGACAAACTGGGGAATGAAGGCGAGGAAGAATGCGGCCGTCTTCGGGTTCATCACTTCGACAAGAACGCCATCCCTGAAGGCCCGCATCGTGCCGACGGGCGGCTCCGAATGACCCAGCGACTTGTAGTCGAGCCTGGCATGGCGAACGGTTCGGTATCCCATCCAGACCAGATAGAGCGCGCCGACCACCTTGAGTGCCGTGAACAATTCGGCGCTTGCCAGCACGATCGCCGAGACGCCAAGGCTGCCGGCCACGACATGAAACAGCCCGCCGAGACCATTGCCAAGGCTCGAAGCGATTCCTTCCGAGCGACCGCCGGAAAGGGTTCGGGCGGCGACATAAAAAATCCCCGGACCCGGAGTAATCGCCAGCAGGAATGCCGTGAACAGGTAGATGGTGAAGGCGTTGGATTCCAGCATGGCAATATCCTGATGAAAGACTGTCTATCGAGCTTGCACATAAGCGGAGAAAACCGCATCGAGATGGTCGAGAGCGGCGGCGACGCGCTGCCGTGCCTGGTCCTTCAGAGGGAGGACAGGGCGTGGCGGATCGACGTCGCAGAGGTTCAGAAGACTGGCGACGACATACATCACCCTGAAACTGCCGAATTCCTTGAACAGCGCCCAAAGCGGTCCGAAGGCGGCGTCAAGTCGCTCGACGGCCGCAGCGTCCCCGGCTTGCGCCGCTCGCGTCAGGGCCAGGGCCGGTGACGGCAGAAGTCCTGCGACGACGGAATACCAGGCGTCGCTCCCGGCGAGCAGCGCAGGCGCGCCGCCCCAGTCGCCGCTGTAGCCGATCCTGAATGCCGACCCGGTCGCAGACCGGAGGGAGGCAAGATCGGACGCGAAGTCACCACCGGACGGCAAAGGCATCTTCACGGCTTCGATGTTGACCACCTTCGACAAGCGGGAAATGAGATCCAGGCTGAAGGTGAACCTGGTCGTGCCGGGATTGTTGTAGATGCAAAGCGGGAGCTGCCCCGCGTCGGCGACTGCGGCGAAGTGTTCGAAGACCTCGTCGTCGAAGAGCGGCGTATAGGAAACCGGAGCGAGCAGCAGGCCGTCGGCGCCCGCAGCCTTCGCGTCACGGGCAAGGTCCACGGCATCGCTGGTCCGGATCGCTCCGACGCCGACAATAACCGGGATTTTGCCGCCGACCGTGTCCATTGCCGTTTCGACCGCCCGTCGACGCTCTTGTCGCGTGAGGAAAGCGTAGGCGCCGGTACTGCCGAGCAGTCCGATGGAGTCCGCTCTCGCCTCCTCGATGTTTTTCAGAAGGCGCGCGAGGGCGACGGGGTCGAGCCTGCCGGAAGCGTCCGCCGGGGTCATCGGGAATGCTGAAAGGCCTTGGAAGAGTGACATGAAGGAACCTTTTCAGATGCGGGTCAGGAGAAGCTTTAGCCCGGCAAATCCGAAGAATACCGCCAGCGTGCCTTCGATCCAGCGCCGCGCCCGCCGATACAGGGCGATCATGGGAGCGGTCGAAAAGACGATCGCGTAGCCGCAGAAGATGGTGACGCTCAGCACCGCGCAGCCCGCGAGGATCACCAGAACCGTATGCGACGACGACCCAGGCCCGAGTCCCAGCGTCATCAGCGCGATCCATGCCAGGATCGATTTCGGATTGGTGAGATGCATCAGCAGTCCGCGCTGGTAGAGAGTGGCCGCCGTCGCCTTCCGTTCGTTGGTCGGGCGAAGCTGATCCTTGTCTGAAGAAAGCGCAGCCTTGCCCGCTTTGAAGGCGAGATAGAGAAGATACAGGCCGCCGAGCAGCTGCAGGACCACAAGTGCGTGCGCGTATCGACTGAGGATCGCCGAGACACCTGACGCCGCCATCAGGCCCCAAAAGATCGAGCCACTGACGACGCCAGATGCGATTGCCAGCGCGGCCCCGCGGCCGTCGTTCATGGCGACGGCCATGATGCGCATATTGCTCGGCCCGGGACTGCCGGCAGCGATGACGTAGGCGGTAAAGACGATGATGAATTGGTGGAACTCGGCCAGCATTTTACTTCCCAGGAGGTGCAATCTGGCGTCATCAATACAAGCACAACTGGCCCTGACATAGAACCAGTTTTGAATAAAAAGCGCTGGTCCAGTTGGCCTCAGGCCTTTGCCTGGCTGATTTTCCCGGTAATGTCTGGATCAACGAAACGTCTTCATTTGGGTAATCGCGAATGGTCCAGTCCCGCAAGCAGAATTCGTCGTCGGGAAGTTCGTCGTCGGGATTGGGCGCCCGCGGGATCTATGAGAACCTGCGGGAACAGATCGTGGCGGAGGTCTACGGCCGCGGAGACGTGCTTCCGTCGGCTCGTGCGCTGGCGGTCGAGCTTGGCGTCTCGCGAACGACTGTGACGTCCGCTTACGAACAGCTCGCCGCCGAGGGGTTCGTGGTCATTCGACATGGCGCTCGGCCACGGGTAGCCATCAAGGTCGCGCACAGCGAGCCGGGAGACCTCGTTCATACAGCCGCAGAGCCACACAGCCTCTCCGCTTTCGCAGAAAGGCTTCGATCCCGAGCCATCCCGATGCGGGTTGCGTCGGAGAAGCTCGTAGCCGACTTCCGCTACGGCGACATGTCGGCCTCTGACTTCCCGACCCTTGCCTGGCGAAAGGCCATGAACGATGCTGCGCTGGGACGGCCGCTCAAGCTGTCCTATGGCGACCCCTGTGGCTTGACCCGCCTGCGTGCCGCCCTGCAGGGCTATCTTTGGCGAGCGCGCAGCATCCGCTGCGAGGTGAACGAGATCGTCGTCGTCAACGGTTCTCAGCAGGGACTGGATCTCTGCGCCCGCCTGCTTCTCGATGAGGGCGACGGCTTCGCCATCGAAGAGCCCTGCTACCCGATGGCACGGAGCGTCTTCGAGATGACAGGAGCCATCGCCGCCCCGGTGGAGGTTGACGCCGAAGGCATCAGGGCTGACCTGTTGGCGGATGTTGACGCGCGGCTGGCTTACGTCACGCCGTCACATCAGTTTCCCCTCGGAAGCGTAATGTCGATGGGGCGACGCCAGCAACTGCTAGGATGGGCGAAAGAGAAGAGGGCCTACATCGTCGAGGACGACTACGACAGCGAATATCGTTTCGACATGAACCCGATACCGCCGCTTCGCGCGCTGGGAGGCGCGTCGAACGTCATCTATATCGGTACGGTTTCGAAGACATTGTCGCCGTTGCTGCGGATCGGCTACGTCGTCGTTCCGCGTGAGTTGCAGGAGGTTTTTGCCCACGCCAAGCGGTTGACGGACAGGCATGCCCCCAGCCTCGAACAGGAGGCACTCGCGACCCTGGTGGAATCCGGCGCCTACGAAAGCCACGTGCGCAAGGCCCGGCGTCAAAATGCCCGCCGACGTGCAGCGCTCCTCGACGCTCTGCAGGCTGAATTCCGCGGTCTCGTTCGGGTCGAAGGCGCGCAGGCCGGTCTGCACGTCGTCGTCTGGTTTCGCGACATGCCGCCCGCTATGGCGGCATCGTTCATCGAGAAAGCCGCCGCGCTCGGAGTTGGCGTCTACTCCATATCGCCGCATTATTTCGACCAGACATTGGATTTCGATCAGACATTGGGTCGGAGCTGCCTCGGCCTGGTAATGGGATACGCTAGTCTGACCGAGAGCCAGATCCACAGAGGACTAAAGCTCCTTCGACGCGCTTACGAGGAGGCGACAGGCAGCGGCGACAAATCGTAGGTGCTTGACGGCCTGCCTGAGGGAACATGCGCGCGACGCCGAAGGCAGCCTCGGCACCGCGCGGGTGGTGAATTGCCCTCGAGCGCTTTCGTTTTGGTGGACCAAACCCGCGCTCTAACTCTTTGTTTTACGCATTTTGTCGGACGCCAAACCAAGGCTTTTGGCTGCAAAATGCTCTAGAACCACCGCCGTTCAGGCTCGGAGCTCTTTGCGATCACAATTCCCAAGAGAACGCCGAGCACGCCGCCAAGCATCATCGCCGTAGAGATCGTGCCTGGGTTCTGCTGGACGGTTTCGGTCACAGTGTGTGCCTGGCTACGCAATTGCCCGGCTGCGCGCGACGCCCGTTCGGCGGCGCTTTCGTACCAGCCCTGTGCCTCCTCGGCGCGGTCGGAAAGGGTCCGATTTATTTTGGTGATTTCGCGACGAAGCTCGGCGATCTGTTTCTTCATCGCTTCCTGCGCATCGTTTGCCGCCTTTGAGGCGCCTGCCATATTGGTGGTCTCCGCCATTGGATTTCTCCCTTTGGTAATCATATCCCCCAAGGTCATCAGATAGGGGAAACGGTCGCGGACGCGCAGGGTTCCTTGCCCCAGAAAACGCGCCGCTGATTGCGGTATCAAGCATCCCCTTGCTCCCGCGCGTGGCGGGCAATGATGCTCTCCTCGTCGGTCGCGACGACGCGTATTTCGACCTTGCTGTCCGGTTGGCTTATGATCCCGGCATGGGCGGCATTGGATGGCTCGTCGATCGCCACGCCAAGCCAATCAAGCCTTTCGCATATTGCCTTGCGGACCGGCGCCGAGCGCTCGCCGATGCCGGCGGTGAACACCAGGCATTCGAGGCCGCCCAGCGTGTTGGCGAGCGCGGCAGCTTCCCGTGCCGCCCTGAAGGCAAAAAGCTCTACCGCTTCGCGGGCGTGGGGGTCGTCGCTCGCTTCCAGCGTGCGCATGTCGCCCGAGATGCCGGATATTCCAAGCAGCCCGGATTGCTCATAGAGCATATGCTGCAGAGCCTCTCCGGCGATGCCTCGTTCCAGGACGAAGTACAAAAGCACGCCCGGATCGATGGCGCCGCAACGCGTGCCCATGACCAGCCCGTCGAGCGCGGAAAAGCCCATCGTCGTGTCGAAGCTTCTCCCGTCGCGCATGGCGCACAGGCTCGCCCCGTTGCCGAGATGGGCGACGATCGTCCGCTTCGCTGCAAGCGCCGGCGACATCGCCTTGAGCCGCCCGGCGATGTACTCGTAGGAAAGTCCGTGAAACCCGTAGCGGCGGATTCCGTCCGCATCGTATTTGCGCGGCAGCGCGAAGCGGCTGACGATCGGATCGATCGTCTGATGGAAGGCGGTGTCGAAGCAGCCGACCTGCGGCAGATCCGGCCGCAGCGCCGCAAGTGTGCGGATCGGCGCGAGACTGCGGGGCTGGTGCAGCGGCGCAAGCGGCGTCAGCCTGTCCAGGGCCTCGATCACGACCGGCGTCAGGCGGACGGGGTCGACGAACTCGCGCCCGCCATGCACGATGCGGTGACCGGCGCATATCAGTTTCCTGCCGCCAAGTTCGCTCTCGATCCAGCGCAGCAAATCGCCGATGCCCGCATCGCGTGCGTCTGCGGCAAGCCGCCGATCACACTGCACTGTTCCGTCGGCCGCTTTCGCGCTGAGCCTCGGCGCATCGCCGAGATCCAGCTTGCCACGCGAGACAAGCTGCAGTTCGGCGGAGGGTTCCAGATCGTATAGTCCGAACTTGATGCTGGAGGAGCCGGCGTTCAGTGCAAGAATTGCCTGTCGCATCAATCGCCAGCCTTCGTCGCGCTGTTCTCGGGCCAGTTCCACTCCTGGATCTCGGGCATGTCTTCGCCATGCTCGCGGACGTAAGCCTTGTGTTCGGCAAGCTTCCCGTGAAGTTCGGCGGCAAGGTCTTTCGCCCGTTCGGCGAGCCCAGGCACGCGTTCGACCACCGCGAGCGCCAGGTGGTAGCGGTCAAGCTCATTGAGCACGACCATGTCGAACGGCGTCGTCGTGGTGCCTTCCTCGCGAAAGCCGTGCACGTGCATGTTGTCATGGTTGGCGCGTCGGTAGGTCAGGCGGTGGATGAGATAGGGATAGCCGTGATAGGCGAAGATGACCGGCCTGGCCTTCGTGAACAGCGCGTCGAAATCCTCGTCCGCCAGGCCATGCGGATGCTCTGAATTCGACTGCAGCGTCATCAGGTCGACCACGTTGACGACGCGTACCTTCAGGTCGGGAAGCGCCGAACGCAGAATGTCGGCGGCCGCGAGCGTCTCCAGTGTCGGCACGTCGCCGGCGCAGGCCATGACCACATCCGGATCCTCGCCCTTGGCAACCGTCCCGGCCCACTCCCAGATTCCCGCCCCCGCCCTGCAGTGGGCCTCCGCGGCGTCGACGGACAGCCATTGCGGCGCCGGCTGCTTGCCGGCGGTGATGACGTTGATGCGGTTATAGGTTCTCAGGCAATGGTCGGTGATCCACAGCAGCGTGTTGGCATCCGGCGGGAAATAGAGCCTGACCGTGTCGGCCTTCTTGTTGGCGACGAAATCGGCAAAGCCCGGATCCTGGTGGCTGAAGCCATTGTGATCCTGCCGCCAGACATGCGAGGTCAGCAGGTAGTTGAGGGAAGCGATCGGCTCGCGCCAGGCAAGCTCGCGGGATGTCTTCAGCCATTTCGCATGCTGGTTGACCATGGAATCGACGATGTGGATGAACGCCTCGTAACAGGAGAACAGGCCATGGCGGCCGGTCAGCAAATAGCCCTCCAGCCATCCCTGGCAGAGATGCTCGCTGAGCACTTCCATGACGCGGCCGTCCCGGGAGAGTTTTACGTCATAGGGCTCTATCCGCTGCATCCAGACCCGGTCGGTAACCTCGAATACCTCGTCAAGCCGGTTGGAGGATGTCTCGTCCGGCCCCATCAGCCGGAAATTCCGGGCCTGCTCATTCAGGCTCATGACGTCGCGAAGATAGCCCCCGAGAACCCGCGTCGCCTCGGCCTTGGCGCCACCCGGACGCGGCACATCGAGCGCCAGGTTTTTCCAATCGGGAAGCACGAGGTCGCGCTTCAGCAGTCCGCCGTTGGCATAGGGGGTTGCGCCCATGCGCTTGGATCCGGTTGGCGCAAGCGCCGCCAGCTCTGGAAGAAGATGCCCGCTGTCGTCGAACAGCTTTTCCGGCTCGTAGCTCCGCATCCAGTCTTCGAGGATCTTGCGGTGTCCCGCATTGCTGCGGGCGTTCGACACCGGCACTTGATGCGAGCGCCAGAAATCCTCGACCTTCTCGCCATCGACCTCCTTCGGGCCGGTCCACCCCTTCGGGCTGCGCAGCACGATCATCGGCCACAGCGGACGCTCTCCTTGCCAGAACGGCGTACGGGCGCGCTCCTGGATCGAGCGGATTCTGTCGAGCACGGTGTCCAGCTTGATGGCCATCAACCGATGCATGGGAACCGGCTCGTGACCTTCGACGAAAAAAGGTTCGTAGCCATAGCCGGCGAACAGGGCTCGCAATTCCACGTCATCCATGCGGGCAAGGATCGTCGGGTTGGCGATCTTGTAGCCGTTGAGATGCAGGATCGGCAGGACAGCGCCGTCGGATGCCGGGTTGAGGAACTTGTTGGAGTGCCATGCCGCCGCGAGCGGACCGGTTTCCGCTTCGCCGTCGCCGACGACGCAGGCGACCACCAGATCGGGATTGTCGAAGGCCGCGCCGAAAGCATGGACCAGCGCATATCCCAGTTCCCCGCCTTCATGGACCGAGCCGGGCGTTTCCGGAGCAGCGTGGCTCGGCACTCCGCCGGGGAACGAGAATTGCCGAAAAAGTTTCCTCAACCCGTCTTCGCCCTGGCCGATTTCGGGATAGATTTCGCTGTAGCTGCCCTCAAGCCAGGTGTTCGCCACCATCGCCGGGCCGCCATGACCCGGGCCGCAGATAAACAGAACGTCGAGACCGCGTTGACGGATGACGCGGTTCAGGTGGACGTAGATGAAGTTGAGGCCAGGCGTCGTGCCCCAATGGCCAAGCAGCCGCGGCTTGACGTGTTCGGCTTTCAGCGGCTCGCGCAGCAGCGGATTATCCATCAGATAGATCTGGCCAACCGAAATGTAGTTCGCGGCCCGCCAATAGCGGTCCATGAGATCGATCTGATAAAGGCCCGTTGTGGTCGCAGCTTTCTGAGCCTCGTCGTTCATCGAAAAATCTCCAGAATGCGTTCGCCCGTCGATATCTGGAGTGACATCGCTCTGGAGAAAGGATTCTTACGGAAAAGTTCGGCTGGAGCCGCCATTTTCGCCCGCCAATCGCTCTTTTGCAGGAACCTGGAAGCTCGCCAACGGTTAAGGAGACTAGCCGCCGGACATGAGTTGCCGAGGCCGAGCGCATACCCGAGAAGCCGTCGGGCACGATCAGGGGACAATCGGGGGGCTGTCAGCTCGCAAGAGAAGCAAAAAGATGCTCGATCTTTCCCACGCACGCAACCGAATGGTCGAAGTCCATCTCAGCCGCCGTGGCATCCATGACCGCGAGGTGCTGGAAGCGATGCGCGAGGTTCCGCGCGAGGCATTCGTCGCTCCCGGCTTTGAAGAATTCGCCTATGAGGACGGGCCGTTGCCGATCGCCGAGGGGCAGACGATATCGCAGCCCTACATCGTCGCCTTGATGATCGAGATGGCGGAAATCGGACCGGGCGACCATGTCCTGGAGGTTGGCACCGGTTCGGGCTACGCGGCTGCCGTGATGAGCCGGATCGTCGAACGCGTCTACACGATCGAGCGCCACGCCGGGCTGGCCGAAACGGCGAGACAGCGGTTCCAAGAGCTTGGCTACGACAATATCGAAGTCCGCACCGGCGATGGCACCAAAGGCTGGCCCGACGCGGCGCCCTTCGACGCCATTCTGGTCGCCGCCGGCGGACCCGGTGCGCCGCTTGCGCTTCAGGAACAGCTCGACGTCGGCGGCAGGCTCGTCATCCCGGTCGGCGACGATCCGCATGATCAGCGCCTTCTCAAGGTCACCCGAACCGGCGCTGCGACTTACAGCGAGGAGGATTTCGGCGGCGTGCGGTTTGTCCCGCTCATCGGCGAGCAGGGCTGGCCCGAGAGCGGCAACCGTATCGCGAATGATCGTCCGTCCGGACGCGCACGCACGCGCAGCCTGCCCGAGATGATCGCGGCGGCGGCCGAACCGCTGCCGGACTTCGACGATCCGGCGTTCGGCGCATTGTTCGACCGGTTTGGCGACCGGCGCGTCGTCCTGCTCGGTGAAGCGAGCCACGGCACGTCGGAGTTCTACCGGGCCCGCGCCGCGATCACCCGCAGGCTCATCGAGAAGCACGGCTTCACCATCGTCGCTGTGGAGGCAGACTGGCCCGATGCAGCGGCGATCGACCGCTACGTCCGCCATCGACCGCCACGCGCCAACGCCGATCCGCCGTTCCAGCGGTTTCCCACTTGGATGTGGCGCAACACCGACGTTGCCGCGTTCGTCGATTGGATGCGACAACACAATGAGCGCATCAGGCTATCGTCCCGGCTGGCGGGGTTCTACGGCCTCGACATCTACAATATGAGCGGATCGATCGCCGCGGTTCTGCAATATCTCGACCGGGTCGATCCGCAGGCAGCAAAGGTCGCGCGTGAACGCTATGGCTGCCTGACGCCTTGGCAGCATGAACCATCCACCTACGGCCGTGTCGCGCTCACTTCGGGTTACAAGAAATGCGAGCAGGCCGTACTTGAACAATGCCGCGAGTTGCTTGCCAGGCAGCTCGACTATGCCCAGCAGGATGGCGTCGATTTCATGGATGCCACCCAGAATGCCCGGCTGATCGCTTCCGCGGAACGCTACTACCGGATCATGTACTATGGCGGCGCGCAGTCCTGGAATTTACGCGATACCCATATGTTCGAGACGCTCGAGCATCTGCTGGAAGCTCGCGGCCCCAACGCCAAGGCGGTCGTGTGGGCGCATAATTCCCATATCGGCGATGCCCGCTACACCGAAATGGGGATTGTCAGGGACGAAGTGAACATCGGCCAGCTCTGCCGCCAGCGCTTCGGCGACGAGGCTGCCTTGATCGGGCTCGGCACGCATTCCGGGACAGTCGCCGCGGCCTCCGACTGGGACAGCGAGATGGAGATCAAGCGGGTGCGGCCTTCCCACAACGACAGCTACGAGCGGCTTTGCCATGATAGCGGCGTCCCGCGTTTCCTGCTCGATATCAAGCGCGACGATACGTTGCGCGAGCGGCTTCTGGAGCGTCGGCTGGAGCGCTTCATCGGCGTGATCTATCGGCCGGAAACCGAACTGCGCAGCCATTACGCGGATGCCTCTCTTGCCCAGCAGTTTGACGCGTTCGTCTGGTTCGACGAAACCGTCGCGGTGACGCCGCTTGGGCCGGAGCATGTCGGAACCGGCGTTCCCGACACCTATCCGTTCGGGCTCTAATGCATGTCGCGCAAAAGCGTACCCTCGGGCCTGACCCGAGGGCGTGCAGCGGTTTTGCGATAGCGACATGCATAAAACAACAATCTAAAACGCGTCGCGTGAGGCCGGCCAAATGCGACGCGCTTTAGCCGCCTCGCGGACAAGGCCGCGTCAAGGTGAGTTTCGGCGGAACATTCATCGCGCCCTGCTGTTTTAGAACAGGACCCTTTTCGAAGGAGTTGTGCCATGAGCGGAACCAAACATCCAAAGTGGAAAAAGCCGAGCGATGCCGATCTGAGGAACAATCCCGGTATCGGCACCTCGAAGGGCACGATCAAGGAAGGCGACGAACTCTTGCTCGAAGGCGAAAACACCATCGAGGGCGATGTCGAGAACGACACGAACGCCCTTGGCGGGATCAATCCAAGGCAAAAGATGCGGACGAACAAGTAGCGTCGCTGCGCATCCCACGCGCTATTCACTTCCAGCATAAAATGTCGCGGCGGCAGCAATCGAGATCAGGCTCAGCATCGCGAGGCCTGCCCTGGCGACGTGCGAGGCTTCCCAAACATCGCGCAAGTCTGTCCAGTCGCCGCTTTGCTTCCGGCGGAGCATTGAAAAAAACGTCGCGGCTGGTTTCGACACTGCGACGTCCTGCACCCAGAAATTGTTGACGGGATGTGTTACCAGCCAATAGGTCGCATGTTCCGCCACCAGGAAGACAAGGGCCGCCAAAGTCCACCAGAATCGACCGCCTGGATAGGGCGTGAGGTAAAGCAGGATGGCGAGTGCAATGATGCCGCCGATCTCGGCAAACCCGCCGATCGTGAAGCCGGGATAGTAGATCTCCTGCACAGATTTGTAGGTGGCCTCCTTGAGGCGCAACTTGCCGGGCAACTCCAACGCGTGTGCGAGCGACAGCGCCATTGCGATTGCGACCAGAAGAAGGGTGACAATCATGAACGCGCGCATGCTGTTCCTCCCTGAACCGTCTTGGCAATACGCGGCGTACATAGCGTGCTCGCCGACACGGTAAAGGCGACGAAGGTGGAACCGCCGCTCCATTATTCAACGCCGCTGGCATTGAGCCCCACCGCCAAGGCATGGAACAATCGTTCGGCGCGATGGTTGTCACCCTGGATGATCCTCCTCCGAGGAAACGGAAGGAGACACATGCCGCTGTGAACGACCCACGTCTAGGCCGGGGTCGACAGCGAGAACGAGCTATTCATTGGCGCCGGAGCTGTTGAGTGGAAACACATTGGCGCCGAGGAGATGTGAAGCAAGCTTCGGGGAGTCTCCGATGACCGATCCTGATCCAGACCCGAACAATCCCGTGCCGATACCGGATAATCCCAATCCCGAGCCGGCCCGGCCGCCTGCTCCGCCGGAGACTCCGCCTGGTGAGCCTCCGGGCGTTCCTCCGCCTTCGCCTGATCCCGTTCCCAGCCCCGAAAGGCAGCCCGTCGAAATTCCTCCCGATATACCACCGGAGATTCCTACGGAACCGACCTTTCCGGGTCCGACGGCCAGAGCATTGGACCCCGGAGCATTGGACCCAGGAGTAAAAACCCGGCTGTAGAATGACGACGTCGCCGGCCATTCCGGTTTTGGTCATTCCCCGATTTGGCTGGTCGAACGTTCGTTGAGCGTCGCGCCCGTTTGCGCATCGATCGCCGCCAGGCTGACCTCATAGCCCCACAGGGTCCGGATATGGCGCAGCGTCGCGTCGCGACCGGCCTCCTCCAGCATGATGCCGTTCTTCACCTTGTGCTCCAGTCGCAACTGCCGGTCGCCGAGCAGATCGACATCCACAACTTGGATATCCGGCCGGCTCGCGCCGATGTCGTAGCTCTGGGCGAGCCCGGCGCGTATCTTTTCGTAGCCACGCTCATTGTGTATCGACGCGACTTCGTAATGCGGCTCGCTGGCGGCGTCGGCGAGGACAAAGAGCCGCCATTTCCGCATCAGGGCGGGGCTCAGATACTGGCGGATGAAAGATTCGTCGCGATGGTTCGCCCACGCGTCGAGCAGGGTTTCGCGCCAATTGCCGTTGCCGGCAATATCGGGGAACCAGTCACGATCCTCGGCGGTCGGCTCGGTCGCTATGCGCTGGATGTCCTGCATCATGTCGAGGCCCAACGCATAAGGATTGATACCGGAAAACCGCGGGTCGTCGAAGCCTGGCTGAAAGATCACGTTCGAATGGTTGCGCAGGATTTCCAGCATCGCGCCTTCGCTGATCAGGCCACGATCGAACAGCATGTTCATCAGCGTGTAGTGCACGAAGGTGGCGCAGCCTTCGTTCATCACCTGTGTTTGCCGCTGCGGATAAAAGTATTGCGCGACGACGCGGACGATCCTGACGATTTCACGCTGCCAGGGCTCCAGGACCAAGCTGTTTTTTTCCAGGAAGTAAAGCAGGTTCTCCTCGGGCAGCTTGAGCGTTTTCTTTCGCTCCGCGATGTTGGAATCCTTTGCCCCAACATTGTCTCCGCCCTTCGAAGGCGGCAGCGTGCGCCACAGATCGTTGTAAGAACGCTCTTCGTACTCCAGGCGCTCACGAACGCCTACACGTTGCCGCTCCGACGACAGCTTCGGCGGCCGGCGATATCTGAAGACCCCCTGTTCCATCAGCGCGTGGGCCGCATCGAGGATCGCCTCCACCGCGGCAACGCCGTGCCGCTCCTCGCAACGGGCAATGTAACCTTTGGCAAAGTCCAGATAGCTCAGGATCGCGCTGGCGTCCGTCCATTGCCGGAACAGATGATTGTTCTTGAAAAAATGATTATGGCCAAGCGCTGCATGAGCTGTCACCAGGGCCTGCAGGGCCATGGTGTTTTCCTCCATCAGGTAGACGATGCAAGGATTGGAATTGATCACCAGCTCATAGGCGAGCCCCCGCCCGCCTTTGCGATAGAGCAATTCCTGGTAGAGGAAATGCTTGCCGAAGGACCAGTGGCGATACATCAGCGGCATGCCGACCGAGGAATAGGCGTCGAGCATCTGCTGGGACGAGATGATCTCCATCTGCACCGGATAGATGTCGAGGTGAAGCTCTTCGATCGCGATCGCCTCGATCGCGTCGTAGGCGCGCGACAGTGTCTTGAAATCCCAGTCGGACCCCGAAAAGAGCAAACCTGATTTGCTGGTTTGGCCTGGTTTGCTGGTTGGGCCTGATTTGCTGGTTTGGCCCGACTTGCTGGTCTGGCCCGACGTGCTGGTCTGGTTCGCCATCGGCTCCCCTCAAGCGCTTTTCTGCAGGACCGGCTGCCTGGCAAAGAGCTGGCGAAAGACCGGATAGATGTCGGCTGCGTTGGCGATACGGCTCATCTGGAAATTCGGCCATCGCTGGTTGACAACGCTGTAGGCGCGCCAGAGCGAGGTCCCATTGTCGGTGGTGCCGAAAATATGGCTCTCACGTTCGTCGATGATCTCGACATAGGCGAAATACTGGCACAGGCGCATGATCTGGCCGTCCATCAGGCCGATGCAGCGCTCGGAATCGGTGACGAAATTGTCGCCGTCCGACGCCTGGGCGGCATAGATGTTCCACTCGTTGCTGGGATAGCGTTGCGCGATGATGCGGTGCATTTCCTCGAGTGCCGTGGAAACAACCGTGCCGCCGCTTTGCGTATTGTAGAAGAAGGTTTCCTCGTCCACCTCCTGCGCCTCGTGCGTATGGCGGATGAAGACGATTTCGGTGCGGTCGTAGCGCCGTTTCAGGAACAGGTGCAGCAGCACGAAGAAGCGCTTGGCCAGATCCTTCTCGCGTTCGCCCATCGAGCCGGATACGTCCATGAGACAGAACATGACCGCATTGGCATTCGGCACGGGCTGGGCGTCGAAACGGTTGAAGCGGATGTCGACGGGATCGACATAGGCGATCCGCTTGCGGCGGCGCTCAAGTCGCTCAAGCTCCTCCCGCAACGCTGCAATGCGCTGGCGTGCCGGCGCCGCGCTCTGCGGCTCGGCCTCCAGGATTGCGAGTTGCTCCGCAATCGCATCGAGTTCCTCCTGCTTGGGGCGCCTTAGCGCAATCCGGCGACCATGGCTGTTTCGCATCGTGCGCCCGACATTGATGTTGGTCGGCGAACCGGTCGCAGCGAACCCGGCGCGGCGCGGTTTGAAGGATAGTATCTCCTTGAGGTTGAGCTTGACCATGTCGGGAAGTTCGAGATCCTCGAAAAAGAGGTCGAGCACCTCCTCGCGCGAGAGCACGAAACGAAAATCGTCCTCCGAGACCGTTTTCCCGGGAGACGAGCCGCCGCCGCCCTGGCCGGGCTTGGGAACCCGGTCGCCAGGGGCGAAATGCTTGTTGCCCGGCAGGATGTGCTGTCGCCTGCCGCTGTCCTTGGCATCGCTGAAGCTCGGCTCTGCTGTGCCCCTCGCCGGCATCGAGACGGTGTGCTCGCTGTCGACATCGGCGATCTTGCCGGTACGGATCCGATCCCGGATGCTTCGCTTCAGCTCTTCGCGCGCACGCTTCAAGAAGCGCTGGCGGTTGCCGAGGCTCTTGTCCTTTGGGTTCAGTCGGCGATCGACAAAGATCGGCATGGAACCATCCCGGCCGGACTCAGCCCGCCTTGTTCACCCGCATGTACCAGTCCACCAGCCGGCGGACCTGGCGTTCGGTGTAACCGCGTCCGACCATCCGATGCACGAACTCGGTATGCCGCTTCTCCGTTACGCTGTCCTGCTTGGAGCCGAAGCTGATCACCGGGAGCAGATCCTCGACCTGGCCGAACATCCGCTTCTCGATGACTTCGCGCAGCTTTTCATAGCTCGTCCACGACGGGTTGCGGCCATGGTTCCTCGCCCTGGCACGCAACGTGAACTTCACGACCTCGTTGCGGAAGTCCTTGGGGTTGGCAATGCCGGCCGGCTTTTCGACTTGCGACAGTTCGTTGTCCAGCACCTCGCGATTGAGGATCTGGCCGGTATCGGGGTCTTTGTAGTCCTGGTCCTCGATCCAGGCATCGGCATAGGCGATGTAGCGGTCGAACAGGTTCTGGCCGTATTCGCTGTAGGATTCCAAATAGGCCTTCTGAATTTCATGGCCGATGAACTCGGCATAGCGCGTGGCCAGTTCCGACTTTATGAAGTCGAGATAGGCGGCTTCCGTTTCCTTGGGGAACTGCTCGCGCTTGATCGCCTCCTCCAGAATGTACATCAGATGCACGGGATCGGCGGCCACTTCCTTGGTGTCGTAGTTGAAGGTCTGCGACAGGATCTTGAAGGCAAAGCGCGTGCTGACGCCGGTCATGCCTTCATCGACCCCGGCGGCATCGCGGTATTCCTGAACCGACTTCGCCTTGGGATCTATGTCCTTGAGGTTCTCGCCGTCATAAACGCGCATCTTGGTGTAGAGCGGCGAATTGTCGTGCTCGGCCAGACGGGTCGAGACGGTGAACCGGCTGAGAATGTCGAGAACCTCCGGTGCACAGGAACTGGAGGCCAATTCGCTTTCGCGCAGCAGCTTTTCGTAGATCTGCCTTTCTTCTGTGACCCGCAGGCAATACGGCACCTTAACCACCAGGATACGGTCGAGGAATGCCTCGTTGTTCTTGTTGTTCTTGAACTGCAGCCATTCCGATTCGTTGGAATGGGCTACGACGATGCCCTGATACGGGAAAGATCCGAAGTTTTCCGTACCGTTGTAGCTGCCTTCCTGGGTAGCGGTCAGCAACGGATGCAGGACCTTGATCGGCGCTTTGAACATCTCGACGAACTCGAGCAGCCCCTGCGTGGTCCGGTTCAGGCCGCCGCTGTAGGAATAGGCGTCCGGATCGGATTGGCTGAAATGCTCGAGCTGTCTTATGTCGACTTTGCCGACCAGGGCCGAAACGTCCTGGTTGTTCTCATCGCCTGGCTCGGTCTTGGAGATGCCTATCTGGCGTAGCCGCGAAGGCATGAGCTTGACGACGCTGAACTTGGAGATGTCGCCGGACAGTTCGTCGAGGCGCTTGGCCGCCCATGGCGAGATAAGACCGTTCAGCCGGCGCCGCGCGATGCCGTATTTGTCCTCCAAAAGGTCGCCCATGCGGTCAGGATTGAAAAGCCCGAGCGGCGATTCGAAAACCGGACTGATCTGGTCGCCGACCTTCAGCGTATAGATCGGACGCTCCTCCATCAGCTTCTTCAGCCGTTCGGCGAGCGAGGACTTGCCGCCGCCGACAGGGCCAAGCAGATAGAGAATCTGCTTGCGCTCCTCGAGCCCCTGAGAGGCATAGCGGAAATAGCCGGCTATGCGCTCGATCGTGTCCTCCATGCCATAGAACTCGGCGAAGGTGGGATAGACCTTGATTGTCCTGTTCGAGAAAATGCGGCCGAGCCGCTCATCCATGCTGGTGTCGATCAGGGTGGGCTCGCCGATCGCCTCGACCATCCGCTCGGGCGCCGAAGCATACATCGATTTATCCTCGCGGCAGGCAAGGAGATATTGCTGGATGCTTATCTCCTCCTGCGCCGCATTGGTGTAAATCTCCGAAAACAGATCGAAGACGTCGGAGTGGTTCTCGCGCATGGTATTCCTCGCCCCGGCCGGTCTGGTTGCTGTCGCCTCTTCACTCAACTGTCGGAAAGCCTTTGTGGTTCCCTATTACACGTAGTGCGTCTGCGACCGGATGTTAGGGGTCCAGACAGATATCGTGAACGCCTGGAAGTCAGCCAGCGAATGGCTCGCACAATGGAACGTTTCCGAGGGAAGTCCATTCTTCCACCAGCGCTTGCCGAGCGCAACAGCCCGCTGGGTACAAGTTGCCTTTCTGAAGCAATAAACCGCCCGCGCTCAGCAGTTGCCCGCGCTCAACGGTTGCCCGCGCTCAACGGTTGCTCGCGCTCAGCAGTTGCCCCGCGTTCAGCAGTTGCCCGCGTTCAGCAGTTGAATGGCGAATCACTGGCCATTCGGCGAAGAGAGCTGCACTGCGGTGTCCAACCCTGCACCGGGAGCAACGGTTTCGCTCCTGATGGGTAACTAGGGAAAGGAGATGTTCCATGTTCGAGAACAGCATGTGGTTGATCGTCGTTGCTGGAGGCCCGCTACTGCTGGCAATCCTGCTCGCCTACGCACTCCTTACGTGGCGACGCCGGGGGCCTGCAGAGCGCAGAGAAAGCGATCGGGCCACCGAGCGACTGTATCGCGAGGAAAACGGCCCGGGCAGAGGCGGTAAAACAAAGTAAAACACGTCGCATGAAGTCGGTCGAACGCGACTCGCTTTAGACTCCAACACTTTCGGGCCAAAGCGCCCGGATCTGCTTCGGCAACGCGTCCCGCACCTTGGCCGACTGGCCGAGGTCGACATGCCTGGCGAGTACCTTGAACACGGATCTCGTCGCATCCTCGGGATTCACCGGTCGAGTGGATTTCATCTCCTCGGCCACCCGCTGCAAAAAATCCTCCAACGAACGGCTGCTCGTCGGCAGATCACGCGGCCGATACCGATCATAGTAGGCTCCGCGCACGAGAAGCGGCAGTTCAGCCCCCAAATTGGCAGCCAGTTCAATCTGCAGCCAATCCCGCAAGGTGCGTAGAACGGCTCCCAGCATATGCCAGGCCACGCGCCTGTCGGGCCCGTGATCGGCCATGATCTCGTCCAGCCAGATGTTTGTCGTCTGCAGGGTTTTGTCAAAAACTTCCAAGCCGGTTGCGCTCATCGTCGCCTCCTCTGGGCAATCCAACACCCGCCCAAATCACCCGCCCAAAATGCCCGTCATGACGCGCAAACGGCGATCGAGCGCAATTGTTTCGTCACTCGTTGAAAATTGTCCAAGAGGTCTTTACGCGTACAGTTACGAACGGGCACCCCAAGGAGGCGGCCATGAAGAGCGATACCGAATATCTACGTCTCGCCGTGGAGATCGCCACCGAGAGCCGGGCGAGTGGCAATCATCCTTTTGGGGCGCTCCTGGTCGGGCCGGAAGGCGACGTGCTCCTTTCGTCGGGCAACACCTACGCGCGGGATCGCGGCGTTGGCCACGCAGAGGCAAACGTGGCCCGCGCGGCTGCGCAGCAATACGACCCGACCTTTCTCGAGCGATGCACGCTGGTGACCTCGGTCGAGCCGTGCTGCATGTGCGCCGGGGCCTGTTACTGGGCTGGCATCGGCACCGTGGTCTACGGACTCAGCGAAAGGCGGCTGGCCGAGCTGACCGGAGACAATTCGGAGAATCTGACCCTCGATCTGAGTTGTCATCAGGTGTTCGCCGCCGGGCGGCGCCATGTAGCAATCCGTGGCCCATTCCCTGAACTCGAAGAACAGATCGTAACCGACCACAAGGATTTCTGGTGACAGAACCAGTCATAAAAGGACTGCTGTCGGTGAAGAATCCGTAGCCTCTGCGGCGCCACGAGCTCCGGCCACTTCTGGCCCGAAGGTTTGACGCGCGAGGCCCGGGTCTTGTTGCAGAAAGCCATCGACGCGTTCATCGCAAATCCCGGTGCGCATCTCAAGACTCGCACGCAAAACCGCCGACTGGAGCCTACATTCGGACTCGACCGACACGTTCATTCCACCAGTTCGAACGCTCAGTTGCCCGGAACCTTCCGCCCCTCTCGCCGGTTTACCGCGGAGGGGTTGCAAATGGGTCGATATTTCAGCCTGTCAGCTGCGTTATTGTTGCTCGCGAGCGGCTCTGCCGGCGCCCAGACGAGCACTCAGTCGGCACTTGAGCCCGCGGGAGCGGAAGCGCAGCAGATAGAAATGCTCTTTTGGGTCATGCTAAGCGGCGGCGCCGTCATCTGGCTGGGCGTGGTCGGCCTGCTTCTTCATTCAGCCCTCGTCAATCGCCGCAGGCTGGCCGAAAAATCTGCCAGCAGCATCATCCTGTGGGGCGGCGTAGTCTTCCCCTCGGTCACGCTTTGTGCGCTGCTCGCCTATGCGCTGTGGCTGATGCCTGGCCTTCGGCCCTTCGCCCAGGCGAGCCCCGCCGCCCTGCGGATCGAAGTCACCGGCAGGCAGTTCTGGTGGGAAGTTGTCTATCACCCTCCTCAGGGATCGCCGGTCATGTCCGCCAACGAGATCAGGTTGCCGATCGGCGAGCGGGTCGAATTGACCCTGAAAAGCGCCGATGTGATCCATTCCTTCTGGATCCCACCGCTCGGCGGCAAGATGGACATGATCCCCGGCCGCACCAACAGGCTTTCGATCATGGCCACGAAACCTGGTATATTCCGCGGGCCGTGCGCGGAATATTGCGGCACGTCTCACGCGCTGATGGCCCTCTCGGCCGTCGCGATGGCGCCCGAAGCCTTCCGGTTCTGGCTTGCCGCCCAAGCAATTCCCGCGGAAGGGGCCGGCGCGAGCGGCGGCGCGCTGTTCCTGCGCCATGGCTGCGGGTCCTGCCATGTCGTCGCGGGCACCGATGCGCGCGGCCTGATCGGCCCGGACCTTTCGCATATCGGTTCCCGCGGAACTGTTGGAGCCGGAATCCTGCCCAACACCGAAGACGCCGTCGCCAGTTTCATCGCCCGGCCCGACCTGATCAAGCCCGGCTCCAGAATGCCGGCCTTCGACATGTTGCCGCCGGACGACATTCGCGCCATAGCCGCCTGGCTGAGAGGCCTGCGATGAGCGCTGCGGTCAAGGAGCGTTCGCCGGAAGAATACAAGGCGCAGGAACAGCGGCTGCGCGCTGTGTGGGCCAATCCGACCGG
Source organism: Mesorhizobium sp. WSM4816 (assembly GCF_055811535.1). Classification (NCBI taxonomy): domain Bacteria; kingdom Pseudomonadati; phylum Pseudomonadota; class Alphaproteobacteria; order Hyphomicrobiales; family Phyllobacteriaceae; genus Mesorhizobium; species Mesorhizobium sp. WSM4816. The sequence continues at coordinate 97,845 of NZ_JBVVQR010000011.1, forward strand.
TTGGCGGTACTGGACCTCGGTGAACAATTACCAGATCGGCCTCTGGTACGGCTCGGCGGCCTTCGCCTTCATGCTGTTTGCCGGCGTGCTCGCGCTCTTGATGCGGATGCAGCTCGCTGTGCCAGACAACGATTTTCTCTCGGCCGACTTCTTCAACCAGGCTTTCACCCTGCACGGCACGGTGATGATGTTCCTCTTCGCGGTGCCGATCTTCGAGGCGGTCGCGATTTTCCTGCTGCCGCCGATGCTGGGCGCCCGCGAGATGCCGTTTCCGCGCCTCGGAGCCTTCAGTTTCTGGAGCTTCTTGCTCGGCGGTATCTTCGTCTGCGGCTCGATCTTCTTCAACGCAGCGCCGTCGGCAGGCTGGTTCATGTATCCGCCGCTCGCCACCGACAAGGAGTTCTCCGGCATTGGCGCCGACATCTGGCTGCTCGGCCTTTCCTTCATCGAAGTCGCCTCGATCGCGGCCGCCGTCGAGCTCATCGTCGGCATCATGAAATGCCGCGCGCCGGGCATGCGCATCAACCTGATGCCGCTCTTCGCCTGGTACCTGCTGATCGTTGCCGGAATGATCCTGTTCGCCTTCCCGCCGCTGATCGCCGGCGACCTCCTGTTCGAGATGGAACGGATGTTCGATTGGCCGTTCTTCGACGCAGCGCGCGGCGGCGACCCGCTGCTGTGGCAGCATCTGTTCTGGATATTCGGCCATCCGGAAGTCTACATCATCTTCCTGCCGGCGATCGCGCTGATGGCCATGATCGTGCCGACTTTTTCCCAGCGTCCGATCGTCGGTTACTCCTGGATCGTGCTCGCGGCAGTGGGGACGGGGTTCCTTTCCTTCGGCCTGTGGGTGCACCATATGTTTGCCACAGGCCTGCCGCAGATCTCGCTGGCCTTCTTCTCGGCGGCCTCCGAGGCGGTGGCGATCCCGACGGGCGTGCAGATCTTCGTCTTCATCGCCACCATGCTGGCCGGCCGGGTGATCTTCTCGACCCCGATGCTGTTCGGCACCGGAGGGCTGGCCATCTTCGTCATTGGTGGCCTGACGGGCGTCATGGTGGCGCTCGCACCCTTCGACTGGCAGGCCCACGACACGTATTTTGTCGTTGCGCATCTCCATTATGTGCTGATCGGCGGCATGCTTTTCCCGGTCGTGGCCGGGCTCTATTACTATTACCCGCTGATCGACGCGAAGAAGCTCTCAGACGGCTTGGGGCGGCTCGCCTTCTGGCTGATGTTCTGCGGCTTCAACATCGCCTTTTTCCCCATGCATCTGAGCGGCTTGCGCGGCATGCCCCGCCGCGTCTTCACCTATCCAGACGAAATCGGCTGGAACTGGCTGAACCTGATCTCGACGGCCGGAGCCTTCATTTTCGCCGCGGGGGTGCTGGTGGTCGTCTTCGACGTGCTCAGGCCGAAGCACCGGCAGCCGCGCGGCGAATTCAACCCGTGGAATGCCGGCACGCTGGAATGGGTTTCCGAGCCGGAGGAGAACTGGGGCGTCCGCTCGATACCCATCGTGCGCAGCCGCTACCCCTTGTGGGACCAGAAGGACCTTGCCCGCCAGGTCAATGAAGGCCGCTATTATCTGCCCGACGCGGAAGAGGGATGGCGCGAGGGACTGGTCACCACCGTGCTCGACGCCGAACCCGTCCAGGTGCTGCGCGTCGGCGGCACCTCCCATGTCACCATCGTCTCGGCATTTTCGCTCGCGGCCGTCTTCATCGCGCTTACCTTCCACTGGTGGATCGCGACGGCGCTGGCCGCAATCATCTGCTTTTGCGCAGTCATCTACTGGCTCTGGACGGGCACTGGCGAAATCCCCGAGAAGCCGGAAAAGGATGTCGGCCTGGGCCTCAGCCTGCCGCTTTATGCCTCCGGCTCCGATTCGGTCGGCTGGTGGGCGATGTTCATCACCATGGTGGGCGACGGCACCGCGTTCGCCAGCCTCGTCTTCGGCTATTTCTTCTACTGGACGATCCATGCCAACTTCACCGCGGGGATTGCCGGGCCCGATGCGGTCTGGTCGCTGGTGGCTGCCAGCCTGTTCGCTGCGGCGTGGGGCCTGATGGTGGCGGCACGCACGGTCAACAGGCGCGGCGCTACGGCCACTATGCGCGGCTTGCTGGTGCTGTCCCTGCTGACGACCGTTGCCGCGTCCGCCACAGGCCTGGCCGCGCCATTGTCTCCAGGCATGGACCCGACGCGCCACGTCTATCCCGCAATCGTCTGGATCCTGGTGATCTGGGTGCTCGCCCATGCAGCGCTCGGCACAGTCATGCAGGCCTATTGCCTGGCCCGCTCGCTGGCCGGCCGACTGACGCCGAAGCATGACCTGGATCTAGGCAATGTGGTGCTCTACTGGCATTTCCTGCTGATTGCCGCCGTCACCACCTTCGCCATCATCGGCCTCTTTCCGGCAGCGATGTGAGGCGCCGATGTGGCTTGTCCCAAAACAGATCGAGACACTGTGGACGCTGTTCACTGCGCCGCTGGTGTGGGCTGCGCATTTCCTTGTTTGCTACATCGGCGCGGCGATCTATTGCGCCAAGCCCGAGCTTGTCGGGCTGAGTTTCAGCGCTGTGCGCGCCGGCATCGCCGCCGCCAGCGTGATCGCCCTCTCGCTGATCGCGCTGTCAGCATGGCTCGCCTGGCGGCAATGGGGCTTCGGCACAGACGATCCGCCGCACGACGATCCGACGAGACGCGACCGGACCCTGTTCCAGGGCTTTGCGACGCTGCTGCTCTCGGGTCTCAGCTTCATCGCCGTGATCTTCACCGCGATGCCCGCATTGTTCCTGACGGAGTGTATCCGGTGAGACGCGCCTGCCTCATCCTCGGCATCCTCGTCCTTGCCCTGGTCTGGCTCGGGCCGCTGCTCGATGGCTTGCGGGATTCGTTTTCGGCGCACATGCTGGCGCATATGGGAGTGGTGGCGATCGCCGCGCCGCTGATGGCGATTGGGGTCCCGCTCGGCCCGACACCAGGTGCGAGCCGGGCGTTCACCCTCGCCCTCCCCGCCTCCCTCGTCGAACTCATCGTCGTCTGGTCCTGGCACGCACCGGCCTTGCGGGCTCTGGCGCAAAGCTCGCTGTTTGTCACCGCTGTCGAGCAGGTCACGTTCCTTGCCGCCGGGCTGTTCCTGTGGCTGGCCTGCCTGCCGCGCCGCGGCTCGGACACCACAGGCTATGCCGCCGGCGCCTTCGCCCTGCTTCTGACGTCCATCCACATGACCTTGCTCGGCGCGCTTCTGGCGCTGACCCCGCGGCCGCTTTATGGGACCGGCGAGACAAGCTGCTTCGGCATCGCGCTTTCCGCCCAGCAGGATCAGGAACTTGGCGGCGTTATCATGCTTCTGGTCGGCGCCGCGGTCTACCTGGCCGGCGGCGTGACGCTTTTCGCGCGCATCCTCGCCACACCACCGCGGAAGACGGTCTGATGCATATCAGCTGGAAGAAGCTCGCCATAGCGCTTGCCATTCTGCCCTTCGTCGTGGTGCTGGCGGCCTGGATCGGCTTTTTCAATGTCGGTGCCTCGAGCGGCCACTGGAAGATCACGGAATGGTTCCTCCATTTCGCCATGCGATCGGCTGTGCGCACATATGCCCTGGCGGTCGACGCTCCAGAGGCTCTGCCGCGCCATGCGATTCAGCCGGCCGCCGGGCATTTCGCACGCGGCTGCGCCATCTGTCACGGCGCGCCGGGCGAGCCGCGATCTCCTGTCGTCATGAGAATGCTGCCGCAGCCGCCTGACCTTGCCGGGACCGTCGGCGAATGGTCGGACGCGGAGCTTTTTCGTATCGTCAAGCACGGCGTGCGTTTCACCGGCATGCCGGCCTGGCCGACGCAGGAACGCGACGACGAGGTCTGGGCGATGGTCGCCTTCCTGCGCGAACTGCCGTCGCTGGACGAAGCCACCTATCGCGATCTCGCCTATGGCGAAAGGCTTGCGCCTCCTGCAGGCGCTGCCGAAACCCTGCCGCAAGTGCTGGCGGATTGCGCCCGCTGCCACGGCGAGGACGGTCTTGGACGCGGTCCCGCGATACCCGTTCTGGCCGGGCAGAGCGAGGCGTATCTGCTTGAAAGCCTGCGTGCCTATGCCGAGGAAGGCCGGGCAAGTGGGTTGATGAGCCTGCCCGCCATTGCGGCAGGGCCTCAACTCTGGCCGGACCTGGCCAGGCGTTTCGCTGCCCTGCCGGCGATGCGCCCCGGCGGCGGGGGCGATCCAGCACTTGTCCGGCGCGGCGAGGAAATCGCCGAGAGCGGCGTCAGGCAGGCCAATGTGCCCGCCTGTCTCGGCTGTCACGGAAGACAGGACCGCAGCCCGCCCTATCCCTCGATCGCCGGCCAGCCGGCGCCCTACATCGAGACGCAGCTTGGGTTGTTCAGGGCGGGAAAGCGTGGCGGAACGCGCTTCGGCCATCTCATGGCAAATGCCGCGAAGGGTCTGACGGACGACGACGTCCGCGCGCTTGCGGCCTACTTCTCCCGATCGGCCGCTGCGTCGGCAACCGCAACGCGATAAGCGCGTTTGCGTTCTTTCGACGTTTTTCGAGGTTCTGGTGAAAAACTTGGCTACCGCCCTTCTCATGCTGATCATTGTTCTCGTAATCGCCGCAGGAGCGATCTTCTTCCTGTCGCGCGAAGAGGCGACCGTTCCGATCGCCGAGACCTATGGCCCCAACCCGACCCTGCCGGAGCCCAATCCGACCTGGCTGCCGACCGTCCATGTCGCCAAGGCCATGCCATGGCCGCAGGGCACCAAGCCGACAGCGGCCCAGGGATTTGCAGTCAACGAATATGCCCGCGGGCTCGACCATCCGCGCTGGCTGTATGTGTTGCCAAACGGCGACGTGCTGGTGGCCGAGAGCAATGCGCCGCCCAGGCCGGAGGAGGGCTTCAGCATACGGCGCTTCTTCGTCGATTTCTTCCAGAGCCAGGCCGGCGCGGGGACGCATAGCGCCAATCGCATCACGCTGCTGCGCGATCAGGACGGCGACGGGGTGGCAGAAACCAAAACCGCCTTTCTCACCGGGCTGTTCTCGCCATTCGGCATGACCCTGCTCAACGGCAAGCTCTACGTCGCCAACGCCAATGCAATCGTGGCCTTTCCCTACCAGGAGGGTGCGACCGAGATCACCGCACCAGCGGAGAAGATCGTCGACCTGCCTGCGGGGAGGAACCACCACTGGACCAAGGACGTGACCGCCTCGCAGGACGGCACGAAGCTCTATGCGACGGTCGGATCCAATTCCAATGTCGGCGAGAACGGCCTGGAGGCAGAGCAAAACCGCGCCGCCGTGCTGGAGATCGATCTCGCCTCGAAGCAGACGCGTCTCTTCGCCTCCGGCCTGCGCAATCCGAACGGCCTGTCGTGGCATCCGCAAAGCGGTGAGCTCTGGGTCGTCGTCAACGAGCGCGACGAGATCGGCAGCGATCTGGTGCCGGATTACATGACTTCGGTGAAGGATGGCGGCTTCTATGGCTGGCCTTACAGCTATTTTGGCCAGCACGTCGATAATCGCGTCAAGCCGCAGCGGCCCGACCTCGTTGCCCAGGCGATCAAGCCGGACTATGCGCTCGGGGCGCACACGGCTTCATTGGGACTGAGCTTCAACACAGGCGACCTGTTCGGTCCTCAATACAGGAATGGCGCCTTCGTCGGGCAGCATGGCTCGTGGAACCGCAGGCCGCGCAGCGGCTACAAGGTGATTTTCGTGCCGTTTACCGGCGGTAGGCCCTCCGGCCCGCCTCAGGACATCCTCACCGGCTTCCTGAGCGAGGACGACAAGGCTTTTGGCCGTCCTGTGGGCGTGGCGATAGACCGGCGCGGCGCCCTGCTGGTGGCGGATGATGTCGGCAACAAGATCTGGCGGGTCGTTCCAGCTCAGACGCAATCGGCACTTTGAGCAGTTCGTGCTGCCGGCGGCCCGGAAGCGATATGGCACCGCTCGCCATTGCCGGTCGGACACGGCGTTCCGGCGCCGATCAAAGCCGAAAATCAAGCTGTCGTTACCAATCCGCGCCCCCGTGCGTGCCGGACCCTTTGACGCATACGATCGGCAAGGGAAGCGAGCGAGCCTTGCGCCGTGCGCGTCCCAAGGACGGATTGCAGGACAACGCCCTGCGTTGCGAATTTATGCTTGAACGCCTCTGCGCCACACAGGAAATCGACCGTGCTCAAGCCGTGATCGAACGACCACTGTATGTAGTCCATCATCAGGATCATGCCCGGCGACGCCTGGCTGAAATCCGGATCGAAAGTGGTCACGAACGCCATCATGGTGTGGTGCTGGACGAAGTTGATGGAAACCGCGACCATTGCGCCATCGCATTCAAGTACGAAAATGTGCAGCACGCCGGCACGCGCCAGCGCGTCAACAAGTGCGGCCAGTACCGGCGCTCCCTCTTCGAAAAGTTGCGATTCACGCTTGCGCTCGACCAGCCATCTGCGCTTCAGGGCAGAGAGCCGGTCGAGTACCGGCTGCAGTGGCTCGTCTGGCGCAAGCAGGCGAAATTTCATTTCGCCGGCTTCTTCCAACGTCTTGACGCCGCGCCGATAATTCTGCCGTGTCTTTTTCGACTGCTCCGCGAACCACGCTCCTCCGCTCGCCCACTGTCCGGCGACGCGATAACTGACTTCCTCCCTGTGATTGGGGCGAAGCCTGATCCCGCTGGAGGTATCCGGAGTGAGAATTTTGCGGGCCGCCGCACCCGGCAAGAGACGATTGAGAAAGGCAATATCGAAGCCACCGGCGTCACAGATCCGGGCCCATACTCCCTGCAGGGCCGATAACGAGCATTCCGGAGCAACGAGAATATCGCCGTAATCGGTATAGCTGCTGGCCGCCCATTCGAGAAACCGCAGGCCCTTGCGCTTGCGGATCGCCATGGGAACGACAGCAACGAGCCTGTCACCATTCCAGACCAGGCCGATCCGCAGCGCGCGCTGGTCACGGTCCGCTACGGTATTCCACCAGGCCGAAATCCAGGCATGACTCTGAAAGACCAGCCCATCGGTGCGATGCCAGAGATGCGCCCAATCGGCTTCGATCGCAGCCAGGCGATCCGCCGAACGGACAAGTTCCAGGCGCTCTGCGCTCGAGGCGTCAATCGAAACAATGGTGTTCATGAAGGGGAACGATCCTCTGCGATGGCATCCGGACGCCTCTGGAACAGTCTGCGGACATGCCCTCCCATCTTCCTGAGCGGCAGGATGTAAAGCCCAAAGAGCGATTGATAGTCGCGCACATCGCGATCAATCAGGCCAAATTTGAGGTCTTCATCCGGATCCGGGACAAACTGCGTCCCGAAGAGGCGATCCCAGAACGAAAACAGCAGGCCAAAATTCTTGTCGTAGTGGCGAGGGTCGATGCTGTGGTGCACCTGGTGCCAGTGCGGACACAAGATGACGTTGTTCAACGGGCCGAAGGAAATCTTGAAATGGGTATGACGAACAAAGTCCATCATCAGGATGTTGCGGATGACATAGACGTTGATGCCGAAGATGGCGATCTCGACTGGATCGAGCGCGATCAGGCTCCAGATGCCGAAGCAGATCCCCGGGATGACGCCATCCCAGATACGGTTCATCAGATCGTCCAGCGGGTGAACCCTATCCTTGGTGATTCCCACCATCACCTCGGCCGAATGATGCACTTTGTGCAATTCCCACAGGAACGGGAAGTGGTGCTGGGCGACATGGTAGAGATAGTATGAAATGTCGTAGGCGATAAGCATGGTTGCGGTGAAGACGACGATCGTCACCGGTCCGGCCGCGCCATCGATGAGCGGCGCCTGGATACCGAGCAGCCAGCCGATTGCGTGGTGGGTCCCATAGCCGACGGCGGCAACGAAGGTGACGCCGGCAGGGATGAGCAGGAATGGCATTATCGCCCGTTTGGTGACCCAAAATAGGACATCCGCTCGCGCCGACGGGTGCAGGATGACTTCCGCGGGGAAAGCGAAATCGAAGAAGTCCCTGAGGGATTTATACTCGACAGTCCGCCAGTAAGCGACCACCGCGCTCCCCAGTGCCGTGAAAAACAGGAGGCCGAGCGTCACCAGATCGACGTTCGAAAGCTTTTCCACAATCAATCCGGCGAATTCAGAAAACATCGTTGCGGTGGCTCCTGGGCCGTAAGATGGCCATCCGGCGAATTGCGAAGCAAGAAACTTGCCAAACCCACTGCATGTTGCCGGCAGCCAAATGGCTATTGCGGCTGCAACAAGCATAAGCATGCCGGATTTGCGCCAGACTAGCAGTTCAACCGTAACAAAACGCTAAAAGTTCGAAAGCAATTAATCTCGAACATGGCCGAAACACCGGAGGGGCCGCTCTGCTGCAGCGCCGGTCGCTATCATAGCGGCCGGCGGATTGCCGCGATGTGTATCTCAATTCCGTCTTCGCCCACTTCGCCACGCCAGGCGATGCGTTCGGCCGGCTGCCTGACGCCAAAACGCGGTGAAACCCAGCCGCCCTGCCCCGGTGCGTCGCCGCCGGCACGGATGTCGACCGCAGCGTCCGGAAAGCGCATGGCTATCAGCGGCTCATCGCCGCGCAATACCGTGACCGTGTTTTCGTCCCGGTCGGTGCCGAGGCCGGCTGCGAGTTGAAAGACGATCTCGGCCACACGCCTGCCGCCGAGCAGTTGGTCGGTCAGGACGATGCCGTCGGCCCGGTGCATCACGGCGCGCTGATGCATGACGCCGAAGCGGCTTTTATACCCGTCATGGCGGGCGCGCAGCTTCCAGTGCGTTCCCGGCTCGCTCTCCACCAACTCCGCAACCGCCTTGTGCGACCAGTTGAACATCCCGGCGATGATGCTTTGGCTTTTGCCCTCGATATTCAGCGTGTTATGCGCCGGTGTCGAGCGAAACCAGTCGCGCCAGACGCCTCCCGAACCGTAGAGCCAGGTGCCGGGATCGACCAGCACCGGCTCGCCATCGATGCACAAGGTGAGCGACAGCGCGTCGGCATGGCCGTGAGCCGCTATCGAGAGATAGCCGAGCGGGCCGTGGTCGAATGCCAGATCGATGCTGCGGCCGTTCATCTCGCCGCGCCAGACCGAGAGCCCGCCCTGCGTGAACGTTTGCAGCCCACGCGACACCGGTGCCGGCTCCGACGGCGTGCCAAAGACAAGCGCCCGAAAATCGTCGGGCTCAGCAGCGTTGCCCGGCATCTGTAGAAAGCCATGGATGGCGGCGGCGACGGATCGGACATAGTCCGGCTCGTCCCCGAGCGTCAGCACGCGACCTTCGTCATTGTCGCCAAAGCCGGCGGCTGGTGGCAGCCAGGCGACGAAATTGGCAAAAGCGGCCAGGCGCGCTTCAACGGGCGAGGCAAACGGCGTTCCGGCCTGGCGTGCCGCTGCGACGCACAGCAAGATCAGTTCGGCGGTGAAGGCCGCGTAAGTCGGGGTCTGCTCGGCACCGGCGCCATCGGCGAGAATCTGCTTGCGCGCCTCAGCCAGGAGGGCTTCGCGTGCAGCGTCGGGTGCGGCCCCCAACGCCAGGCCGATCAGATACTCGCCAGCCAGTTCTGCGACGAGATGATTGTTGGCGGAGGAAAAACGGGAGGGGAACCGCGGCAGCCAATAGGCGCTTGCCGCCAGTATTTCGCCCACGTGCTGCCGTGTCGCCGCGCCAAGTCGGTCGCCGACCAGGTCCATGGTGACAATCAGGCTGATGGCTCGCAGCGCGACTTCGATGCCGGAGGCCCAGCCAACCCCCCGAAACGGCGGGTTGGCTGAATGCCAGCTGTCGATCGCCGCCTCTATGGCCCTCCGGGACTGGTCGTCGCCGGCGAGAAGCAGGTGGGCGGCCAGTGGCGGCAACTGCTGCAGCCGGTTGATCTCCCACACATATTTTACATCGCCGCGGCCGCCGCCATTGCGAAAATCGATATCGAAAGTATGGGCCTCGCCACCCGGCCAAAGCCTGCCGGTGACCGGATCAAGACGCCAAAGCTCGGGAGGAAACAGCCGATCGGAATCGCGCCGCGGCCATGTCCGCCCAAGTGCGGAAAACTCGCCGCCAAGCGTGTTTTGCGCCGCCGCCGCTATGGCTTGCCGTTGTGCCGGTGTCGCATTCAGCACAGCATCGCGCAATCCACGCAGCACCGGATGCAACCGGGGCGAAGCATAACGCTGCCAACCGCCGTCGCGGCGGCGCGAAGCGATCCTTCGACGCTGCTCGCCCAGCCGGTGCAACACCTCAGCCGGCTTCATGCTGCGCAACCGGTTGATGTACCAGCCGATTCTCATACCGCCCCGCCAGGGTTTCGATTCTGTATACCATGCTGTCGAAAAGCCGAGCGACCGCAATCCTCTTTTCCGATCCTGCGGTTAATATCTCCAACCATGAAACGGAAAGAGTGGCGATGAGAAGGACGGCGTTTGTTGCAGCGTGGATGCTCGGCATGGCGATAGCCGCCAGCGCTGCGCCGATCCCGCTGCAGCGCGGCGTTGGCGTGCATGAATGGCTCAACTGGTCGCCGGTGGAGGAGGATGGATCCTACCGTTGGCCGCCCTATCGCAGCGAGCAGGAGTGGCGCGCTGGACATAGGCCGCTCACCGATTGGCCCGGCGACGCGTTTACGCACATTCGGTCGATGGGCTTCGACTTCGTCCGGCTGAGCGTCGACCCCGGCCCTCTGCTTGCCAGCCGGGGCGCCAAGCGCCAGCAGGCGCTCGACATACTTGCCGCCGCGGTCGAGCGGGTCACGTCGGCCGGCCTCAAGGTGGTTTTCGACCTGCACGGCGTCACCCAGGTTCCGGCCTACAGCATGGAGATGATCTATGACGGCGCCGACAGCGAAGGCGTCGCCAGCTATCGCCAAATGGTTGTGGCGGTCGCCGCCATGCTGGCCAGGGTTGGCACCGACAAGGTAGCCCTCGAGCCTTACAACGAGCCGGCATACTACCCCTGTAATTCGAGCGGCAGCGATGACTGGCAACGGATCATGGCAGACACGGTCCGCGATATTCGCGCAGTCAGCAGTGAACTCACCATCGTCGCAACAGGCGCCTGTGGCGGCAGCATTGCCGGACTGGTCAATCTCGCCCCCGGCTTTGACGATCCGAATGTCTACTACAGCTTCCATATGTACGAGCCGCACAGTTTCACGCACCAGCGGTCTGACGGGACAGGGGCTTTCGCCTCGGGGCTGCCTTGGCCGGCCGACAGCAGCACGCCCGAAAAGGTGACCGAAACCCTTAAGGCCCGGATGGACGCCGCCGGCTTGAGCCCGGTCGAGCAGGTGATGAACATGGTCGCGGCGCGTCAAGCAATCGCCCGGTATTTCGAGCAGAATTGGGGGCCGAGCCAACTCGAGGCGAGCTTCCGTCAAGCGGTCGACTGGGCCGAGGCGCATGGCATTCCAGGCCGGCGACTGTTCATGGGCGAATTCGGCGTCATCCTCATGTCGGCGGACGGCCGCATGGGCGCGTTCGACGCTGACCGTCTGCGCTATCTCGAATCGGTGCGCCAGCAGGCGGAACGCTTCGCGATACCTTGGTCCGTCTGGGAATTCGCCAATCCGCATGGGATGTCGCTGATCCTCCCCGACGGACCGCCCGTAGCTGATGGCGGACTGGTGCGAGCGCTGGGTCTTGCGCTTCAGTAACGCGACATGTCGAGTTGCTGGTTGATGAGCGCCCGCTTGCCGCCCCGCCCGGCGGCAATGCGGTCCACGGCTTTCAGGCAAAACCGGATACGACCGTTTGTGCGGTTGACCAACGTCTCGACGAGTCGCGCGGCGCAGGCAGGTGCCGCCCCGGCGGTCGGGATATAGCGAATCAATGCCTCGCCGGGCTGGTCCTGGTAGAATTGCAGCTCCTCTATGCCGTCGAAGAATGCGGGGCCGTCGGGCACCAGGTGCGTCGTCACCACCCGGCCGCCGTCGGCGGTCACCAGATAGTCGACGTTTCGGCGCGGCATGACAGCCTCGACTCTAAGCCGCTGGCCGTTTGCCTCATTCGGCAATTCCACCAACCGGGCAGAGTCGCCGGTATCGTAGCGGATGAAAGGCATGCCGGTCGACAGGAAGCCAGTGCCGACGAGCCTTCCCTCCTTGCCTGTCTCTGTTACCGGCTCGCCTGCCGCGTCGACCAATTCGGCGAGGCCGTAGAGAGGATTGAACTCGTAGCTGCCGGGGGCTCCGGGCGTTTCTTCGGCGAACAGCACCTTTTCGCTGAGCCCATAGAAGCAGGACAGCGGCACGTTGCCAAGAACGCTTCGGATGATCTCCCGTTGATGGGGATGGACTGGCTCCGAGATCATCATCATGCCCTTGACGGGCCGTTTTGGTACTCGGTCAAGCACGCGCATATGCCGGCAAAACAGCTCTATGGCCGAGGGATAGCCATAAAAATACGTGATGCCCCGCGCGTCGATCAGGTCGAGATAGGCATCGGCGTCGTCGACCGTCATTGGAAAGACAGAGAGCCTTAGCTCGCGAAGTGCCGGGTCCCATTCATGCAGTCGCTTGCCGGTGGCATCGAGGCTGAACCCGCGGAAGCAGACGCGCGCCGTGTCTTCATCGTAACCGATCCGCGACCAGACGTGGTAGACAAACGCCATCTCGCGGGCGCTCCGATCCTTGTCGAGATAGAAGCGAAATGGCTTGTCGGTGCTGGAGCCGTTGCCGGAGGCCTCATCCAGTTGGGCAATCGGCACCGCCAACGCTGCAGTTCCAGCCGCCCGCAGGATGTCCTTGGACAGGACCGGGAGGCGGCGCAGGTCGGCAACTCCCAGCGTCGACAGATCGAAGCCAGGACCGAGGGCCCGGTCGATCGACTCGCGATAGAACGGACTGCCGGCATGGGCTTTCCGCAACAGCGCGCGCAGCGCGGCCAGATGAAATTGCCCGGCATAGACAGGATCCTCGGCGGCCATGGCGATCCGGCTCCGCCACGACCGATAGGTCGCACCAAATTTTACCCGCGTTGGCGCCAGCGCCAGCATGGGCGCCAGCAGCCGCCTGACCGCTGGCGGGCTTCGCACATAGGCACCGCGCGCTACGTCAAGAAAATTCATGATTTTGCACCGGACCTGCCGTTTGCCGCCTCATGCCACACACGGCATATCGATGCCGCGAACGAAGAAAGCTCCAGCCGTTCCCGGTGCACCGCCATGGCAGCCGAGCCAAGACGGGCGCGCAACGCCGTGTCGTCAACCAGTTCTGTCAGTGCCTCGGTCAGCGCCGCCACATCGCCGGGAGGCACCAGCAACCCGGTTTTCCTGTCGATGATGATGTCCTCTACCGCGCCGACAGGCGTGGTGACCACTGCGAGGCCGGAGGCCATTCCCTCGATGACCGAGACCGGGAGGTTTTCGGCGAATGAGGGGAGCGCCAGAATGTCGGCCGAAGCGATCAGCGATGCAACCTCGTTCGGACCCACCCAGCCTGGAAAGGCGATACATCCGGCAAGCCCCAGCCCGGCCGATCTTGCCCGTACGGCCTCGACGTCACCATCGCCGGCGATTGTGGCGCGCCACTGCCTGACAGGCTTCATGCGATGCAGTGCGTCCAACAATTGCGGCACGCCCTTGCGGTCGCCGATACGGCCCAGGAACAGGATGTGAACGCTGTCTCCACCACCGACATGGGCCAGGGACGGGACTTCGGTGGCATTGGGCACAATCACGATGTTCGTGGCCGCGCCTGGCGCCCGTGCAGTGACGAAGTCGCGCCAGATACGGCCCAGAACCACGATCCGATCGGCATGCTCGAACATATGCCGGATGCGGCGGCTCATGAAGCTGCGGTTTTCCTTCCAGAACGTCTGGTATTGAGCTCCATGCAAATGCAGCACATAGGGGATGCCGAGCAATCGCGCGCACCTCGCGATGACCATCTTGCGGTAGGTACTGCCAAAGCTCGATACGTTGATGTGAACGACGTCGGCACGGCCGGCAACACGCGCGACCACCATCCGAAGGCAAAAGCCAATCATGTAGAGGACCGACAGCGCGACCGAGCCCGAACCGCGACTGGGAAGGAACCGCGCTTCGACCTTTCCGTCTCCCTGCCGTTGGAGTTCTCGATCGAGCGCCGCCATGATGCGGTCGATGCCGCCCTGCCCCGACACACCCGACGGGGTCGCGACCAAGACATGTATTTTTCGATCGGGTAAGAGACTTTGCAGCATGGTATTCTCGATAGCACGGACCGCGTAACCACAAAGCAAACGTTCCCGGTAAGTTTACGGCAAATCTTTTAGTTCAAACTGAATCTGTTCACCCTTCGCCGCTGTCGCGCTGGATTTTCCGCCGGTCGACGGTTAGTCGATGCGGAATTTTCCGGGGACAACCCTTTGCTGCTGCGCTCCACGCTCATCTACGCCCCGGCGATCCTGCTGACGCGGATTTCCGCTCTGCTCCTGCTGGTCATCGTGACGCGGCTGGTCGACCAGACCGAGTATGGGCTGCTGACCCTGGTGGTGACCATCGGCGAAATGACCGACAATGCGGTCACCAACTGGCTGCGCATCGCTTTGCTCAGGCTTGGCGGCAAAGGCGACGTCAGCCGCGGCAGCCTGATGCTGGCCGGGCGGGTGTTGCTTGCCAGCACGGCACTGGCGCTGATCATATCCGTGGTCGCCTCTGCAGTGATCGTGCCGGAGCGCTGGGTCGAGTTCGCGATCGCCGTCTGCAGCTACCTGATCGCCGGTTCCATCGGCCGCTACGCGTTGACGGTGCTGCAGATGCAGCAGCGTCATTCGGTCTATTCGATGCTCGAGTTCCTGCGCGCCGTGCTGCAGCTGGCGCTGCCGATCGGCGCCATCGTCATGTTTCAAGATTCCTTTCTGACGGTATCGCTCGGCTCCAGCCTCGGTGTACTGATCGCCGGCATCGTGGCGGGCGTCATGGCATCCCGACGCGTCGTTGCCGGTCCGCCACGCTTCACCCAAAAGGAGTTCTTCGTCCTCGGCGTGCCCCTGGTCATCATGGCGCTGGTCGGCTTCGGCCTGCACAGCGCCGAGCGTGTGTTCCTCAAGATCTATTACGATGCCGGCGCGGTGGCGATCTTCGCCGCAGCCTATGCACTGGCCCGCCAGCCGATCGATATGGTCGCCAATTCCATCAACATGGGCGCCTTTCCCGAGGTGGTCAGCCGGTTCGACGACGACGGGCCCGCGGCATCGGGCCGGCTGCTGTCGCAATTGATGGCCTTGATGATGCGCCTTTGCCTGCCGGTTGCAGCGATGCTGGTCGCACTCAGCAGCGATATCACGCAACTCCTGCTGCCCGCCGAGTATCACGGCCGTTTCGGCCTGCTCTTTCCGATCATCGCCTTCAGCGTGCTGTGTGCCAATCTCGCCAGCTTCGTCTATGGCACCGTGGTGCACGCGCACAAGCGGCCGTGGCTGCTGATCATCGCCAATTCCTTCGGCTCGGTGGCGACAATCGCGCTGTCCGTCCTGTTGATCCCGCCGATGGCGGAGGTCGGCGCTGCCTTGGCGCTGGCGGGCGGATCGCTGGCAGGCCTTTTAGCCTGCATCATCATCAGCGAACGGCTGACGCCGGTGCCGGTGCCATGGCGCGACATCGGCATGTCGGTCGTCATCTCGCTCAGCACCGGGCTGGCCGCCAGCCTTGCCAGCGCTCTGCTCGGCAATATGCCGGCCATCTTCTCGCTCGTTGCCGGCGGTGCCGCTGGCGCAGTGGTTTTCTTCGGGCTGACCTGGCTGTTTTATCCCGCCGCCGCGATGCAATTCGTAGCCAAGCTGAGGGCGCGGCTGCGGCTCGCCTAGGCCGCAACGGCATTTGCCGAATTGTCGTTCCATAGTCCTGGAAAAAGCGGCTCCGACTTCGGACTGATGCAGCAGCCCAGGGTCGTCGGCTGGTAAAGCTATTTATGGATCGACCTTCCGGCGTCCCCGACGGCCCCATAACTCCCGGCACAGCAGCGCCGCGTAGGCGGTGTTGGTGTCATAGTAGCGGCGCCACAAGCGTCGCGGCTCCTGTGCCACGCGAAACAACCACTCCAGACCGGCCGCTTGAACCAGTTTTGGCGCCCGCGCAACCTTGCCGCCATAGACATCGAAACTGCCGCCCACGCCCATGACGAAACTCGGGGTGAGTTCGTCACGATAGCGCTTGATAAAGCGCTCCTTGCGCGGCGTCGGCATCGCCACCAACAGGCAGTTGGCCCCCGAGGCGTTGATCGCCTCGACGATGCCGGCCTCGTCTTCCGGCTTGAAATAGCCATTGCGCATGCCGGCGACAACGAGACCCGGATAATCCCTGGCAAGTCGCATTCCAACGGCATCGAGAACGGATTGTTCGGCGCCCAGGAGGAAGGGCCTGAAGCCACGCTTCGCGCAGAGGCTCAGCAGATTGATCATGACGTCGACGCCCGCCACCCGCTCCGGCAGCGCGACGCCGCAAAGACGCGCCCCCCAAAGCACGCCGATGCCGTCGACGTTGATCACATCCGCCGTCGCCACATCCTCCCGCAACTCGCTATTGTTGCGCATGTTCACAAGCTTGGCGACATTCACCACCACATGATGCAGCGGCCGCCGCAGGGTCATCGCCTCATCGGCGATGGCCAGCGTCTCGGCCATGGTCAGCGCATGGATCGGCGCGCCGAGGAATTCCCGGCGCCGCGATGCCAACAGGCGATGCTGCGCCCATGCAGGGTCGTGCGCGTTCATGCGGCTTCCTCTGCACTTGCAGGAAGCGCCTCGAGCGCTGATTTCTTGCCTTCGATGCGGGCGTCGGGCTTGCGTGCCTTGCGCCAGGTCCACAAACCCCTGGTGTCGATGAGCTTCTTGTCCTTGAGCGCTTCGGGATCGACCAGATTGAACTGCCGATGGTCGACCAGCAGGACGACGATATCGCACTGGTCGATGGCGGAAAGCGCATCGGTGAAGACGATGCCCTTGCCCTCGAGCTCATGGGGCAGCCTGTGTGCGTTGGGTTCAGCCGCAATGATCCTCAGGTTGGGAATATCCGACAAAAGCTTCACCACCTCGACAGCCGGGCTCTCGCGCATATCGTCGATGTTGGGTTTGAAGCTGAGGCCAAGACAAGCGATCGTCTGCTTGCGGGACGGGTCGAGCAAGGCTTGTATATCCCTGACCACCGACAAGGGACGCTCGGAATTGATCCGGCGCGCCGAAGCCATCAGCCGCGTGCTATTGGGCGCGGCATCGATGATAAAATACGGATCGACGGCAATACAGTGGCCACCGACGCCAGGGCTCGGCTGCAGGATGTTCACGCGGGGGTGCCGGTTGGCGAGATCGATCACCTCCCAGACGTTGAGCGACAAATCCTGGCACACCGCCGCAAGCTCGTTGGCAAAGGCGATGTTGACGTCGCGGAACGCGTTCTCGGTCAGCTTCACCAGTTCCGCGCTTTCGGTCTGGGTCGTGAACAGGTCGCCGGCAACAAAGGTCGAATAGAGTGCGGCGGTGCGTTCGGCCGACTTGCGCGACAGGCCGCCGATCGAGCGATCGTTGTTGATCAGCTCGGTAAGGACCTTTCCCGGCAACACCCGCTCGGGCGAGTAGGCGACCAGGACATCGGCCTGTTCGCCATGCGCGAGAGGAAATTTGAGGTCGGGCCGCAACTCGGCAAGCAGTCCGGTCATGATGCGCGTCGTGCCGACCGGCGATGTCGACTCCAGCACCACAAGATCTCCCCGCTTCAGCACCGAGGCGATGCTTCGTGCCGCCGCGAGCACATAGCTCACGTCAGGCTTGTGGTCCTCGGTCATCGGGGTCGGCACGGCGATGACAAAGGCGTCCGCTGGCTGCGGCGTGCTGAAAGCCCTGAGCTTGCCGTTGGCTACGACCTTCTGGATCAAACCATCGAGGTCCGGCTCGACGATATGGATTTCGCCGCGATTGACCTTCTCGACCACCGCTTCGTTGACGTCGACGCCAATGACGTCGAGCCCGCGACTGGCGAAGATGGCACAGGTCGGAAGGCCGATATAGCCCATGCCGATAACGGAAACGGTCTTGATCTCAGCCATGATGCAGCAGTTCCTCAACGATCCGGTTACTGGCCCGGCCATCGCCATATGGGTTGTGTCGTTCTGCCATGCCGCGATAGGCCGCCTGATCGTCGAGCAGGCTGTTGGCATTCAACAGGATCTTTTGGATATCGGTGCCGACGAGACGGGCGGTGCCCGCCGCGATCCCCTCGGGCCGTTCGGTATTCTCACGCATCACCAGCACCGGCTTGCCGAGCGAAGGCGCTTCTTCCTGCACGCCGCCGCTATCGGTCAGCACCAGATAGCTCTGCTTCTGCAGGAACAGGAACGGCAGATAGTCCTGCGGGTCGACCAGGTGGATGTTGGGCACGCCGCCCAGTTCTGCGTTGACCACCGAGCGCACATTGGGGTTGGGATGGACCGGATAGACGATCTGCACGTCCTCGCGCATTGCCAGCCCCTTCAGCGCCGTGCAGATACGATGGATGCCGCCGTCGAAATTCTCACGACGATGACCGGTGACGAGCACCATTTTCTTGGCCGGATCGAGGAACGGGAAACCGGCGGCGAGTTTTGCGCTCATCAGACTGTCGGCGTCGATCGCGCCGGAAAAATGCAACAGCGTGTCTATCACCGTGTTGCCGGTCACGAAGATGGTGCTCGCAGCCTTTCCTTCGGCGATGAGATTGTCGCGCGCCTGGATGGTCGGCGCGAAATGCCAGGTCGCGATATCGCCGGCAATCTTGCGGTTCAGTTCCTCTGGAAACGGAGAGTTGATATTGTGGCTGCGCAATCCGGCCTCGATATGGGCGACCGGGATGCGCTTGTAGAAGGCAGCCAAAGCCGCAGTCATCGCCGTCGTCGTGTCGCCTTGCACGAGGACGATATCAGGCTTCGCCTGCTCCAGCACTTCGGCCATGCCCAGCAGCACGCGCGAGGTCACGTCGAACAATGTCTGGCCGGGCTGCATGATGTTGAGATCATGATGGACCGGCAGGCCGGTCAGTTCGATGACCTGGTCGACCATCTCGCGATGCTGGCCGGTGATGCATGTCTCGGTGATGAAACCTGGATGGGCAAGCGCGGCACGCACCACCGGAAAGCATTTGAGCGCCTCAGGCCTGGTGCCGAACACGATCAGCAGTTTTTGCCTGGACGGCAGTTTTGGATGTGAAAGGATGTTCATTGCTGATCCTGGTCGCCAGAAGGCGTCGCGACCTGCCGATTATTCGCCACGAGCTATAATAGCGGCAGAAGCCGCCTCCGTGACCTTAAATCTTAATATATGATTAACAGCCAAGCCCACGTCCTCACCGGTAACTCTTATGAAAGCCTGAACCGATAGGTATCCTGGCAGAGTAGTCTTGAAAAAGAATATATTCGATTGACTAATGTTTTAATTATCGGCCACACGGTCGGATCTCGGCGCTGGGAAAATGCGCTTCTGGTGCGGTTGAGCGCAGCCGGTCACGTGGTTTCGAGCGGCCGCGCGCCGACGCCTGCGCCGATTGCACGCGGCCTGGATGTTGTGCTGGCGATCGAGAGCCGGCGCTTCGGTCCCTCATTGGCAAGCCGCTCCGAGCCGTTGCCGTCTGGCGGTTCTGGTCCGGCCGACCTCATAATCGATCTCACCGGCACTGCCGCACGACGTGACGCGCCGGTTCTGACGCTCGAATTTTGCGGCCGCAGCACGTTCCCCGCCGGTGTGGCCGAGATGCTGGCGAGCGGGCGATTGCCCGAACTTGCCGTGCGCCTCGACGGCGTCACAGTTGCCCGGGGCCGACCGATGCTCGGCGACCGGCTCTGGCTGTCTCGCAGCTGCAACGACCTGCTCGCTGGGGCCATCTCGCTGGTCGCGCAAAGCGTCGCCCGTGTTGCCGCGGGCGAACTTGCGCCGATAGCCGATAGCCCGGCGCCGATGCTGAGGAACGGCAGATTTGTCCGGCACTATCTGCCTTTTTTCTGCAAGGGGTTGGTCGATCGCGCCGTGCAAAAACTCAGGCTTGGACGGCGTCCCTTCTATTGGCAGGTTGCCTATCGGCTGATCGACGGGCCAGGTGTCGCCGAAACCGGGCAGCTCGACGGTAAGCCGTTCACCGTCCTGCCGGACGATGGCCAGCGATTCTATGCCGATCCGTTCGTCCTCGAGCGGGATGGCCGCCACTATCTGTTTGTCGAGGAATTTCCCTACGCTACGGGTCGCGGCGTGATTTCTGTCGCCGAACTGGGTGACGACGGCAGCTTCGGCGTGCCGAGAGTGGTGCTGGAGGAAAAGCACCACCTGTCGTATCCGCAGGTGTTCGCACAGGCCGGCGAGATGTTCATGATTCCTGAAAGTGCGGCGGCGCGCGAGCTTGTGCTCTACCGCGCCGCGCAGTTTCCAGATCGCTGGGTACGCGATACCGTGCTGTTGACGGACAAGGATTTCAATGATGCCACGCTGCTCGAATCGGGCGGCCGCTTCTGGCTGTTGGGGACGGAGCGGTTCGGTTATGGCAGCGCGTCGGACACGATGGCGGTCTATTCCGCACCCTCGCTGCGCGGGCCGTGGGTTGCGCACGCGCTCAATCCCATCGCCGTCGATCACTCGGCCGCTCGCCCCGGCGGCGCCTTTATCGGCCACGGTGACGCCCTGGTGCTGCCGGTGCAAAACGGGTCGAGAGCCTATGGCGGCGGTCTCGGGTTGATGCGCCTGGAACGGCTTGACGATTTCGATGTCGGTTTTGCGCCGCCCCGCCCGATCGGCCCGGGGCCGGCATGGGCCCGCACGGGCATTCACACGCTCAACCGCGCAGGCAATGTCGAGGTTGTGGATAGCGCCGGCTGACGCGTCTGGAGCCTGCGCTATCCAGGCCGATTCAGTTTTGGCTCGGATGCCGCCGCGGCCGACAGTATGCTCGCCGGCCCGCTTCGAAACGGGGCGTTTCTATAGGCAAGCAGCAACGCCACGATAATGGTGATCTCCGGCGATTTTGACGAAAGCGCGTTATTCGACAGCGCAGCAAGCAGGAACGTCATAGTGCCGATCCATGCCGGCAGCGGCGCCCCGCGCAGCAACCGGAAAATGAACCAGAATACCAGCCCGATGAAGAGCGCGGCTATCGGCAAGCCGAACAGCATGATGATGACCACCGGCGCGCTCTCGATGTAGGGCAGATGCAACTTCTCGTTGACGATTGCCAACAGGTCGTCGACGTTCATGCCAAACAGGATGTCTTTCCAGCTGACAAGTCCGAACACCTGGTAGATCGTCACCCGCGCCATGAAGTTTTCGTCAAAGATCGTGTTGCCGAATCGGTTCAGCAGCCCGCCCGAAAACAGTAGGGCCACCAGCACTGCGCCGCCCGCCACGGCGAACAGCAGCACGACAGACTTGGCCTGCCGCTGATGCTTGAGGGACAGGCGCGGCCAGGGCACGAACATCAGCAGGATGAGGGTTTCTGCGGCAGCGAGCAACAGGGCGGCGCGAGCGCCTGACGCAGCACAGCCGACGAGCAATACGAAGATCGCCAGCACCCGCACCCATATGCGCCAGTTCGTCAGCGGTACGAACCCGATGACTGTGGCGCAGAGCGCGCCCAGGGCCAGCGGGTGCGCCGATAGCCCGATCGGCCTGAACTGCAGTTCGTTGAGACCGTAGGGCAGAAATCGATGTTGAGTCACCGCTTCGATCGTGCCCATCACAGCGCTGAGGACCACCATCCCAATCACGAGGTCGCCCAAGGCACGCCGCACTTGCGC
Organism: Mesorhizobium sp. WSM4816; assembly: GCF_055811535.1. Classification (NCBI taxonomy): domain Bacteria; kingdom Pseudomonadati; phylum Pseudomonadota; class Alphaproteobacteria; order Hyphomicrobiales; family Phyllobacteriaceae; genus Mesorhizobium; species Mesorhizobium sp. WSM4816. Next base: position 119,538 of record NZ_JBVVQR010000011.1, read on the forward strand.
GTTCAGGGCCAGCATCAACAGGCCTGCGGCGCCCGCCACCAGATAGGTATCGATGATAAACCCGGAGGAGCCGGCACGGCCAGTGATGAACAGATACGGCACCAGCGCGAAAATCACTGCAGAATAGAGCAGCAAAGCCTTGAAGATTCCAATTTCGTCGCCTTGCAGCAGAAACGGTCGGCTGAAAAGGACGACAGGAAGCAGCAGGAAGATAGCATAGGTGCCGACATGCAGTTTCTCGTAGAACGAACCGCCGTCGGCGGTATAGTCGACGACCATGTTCATGATCTGCGGTGAGACCGTGAAGCGGAGCAAGAACGCCAACGCAGCGCACAGGAAAAACAGCAGCGACAGCGCGTTCTGACGGCGCGCCTGGCTGGATCGTTCCGATACGGCAGCGGGATAGCTCATGGCCGATCCAAGTGAAGGTATTCAAACGCCATTCTGGCCAACGAGATCCATTCAAGGGACGGCTGAACGGACGTGGTGCGTGACTCGGCAAAATATGCCAACTTGGAAAATGACATGTTAACGATCTTTCTGTAGTGCTGGTCCGCGTAGCGAATAACCAGAGTTAGCACCATGTCCGCCGCTTCCGGCACAACCCCTCCCTCTGCAGCGGGTTCCGACGTCAGCGCGTTCGAGCGGATCGCCAATGCGCGGCGCGCCAGCAGGGCAAGGCTGCAACAGGATGCTCCGGTCATGGCACGCCCCCCTGCCCCTGTCACTCCGCCCACGCCCGAGCCTGTCCCAGCGGTGACGCTCGACAAGATCGGCGATTTCCTCGAGCTCGATTTTCGACGCCTGTTTGTCTGGCTGCGTGCCGGGCTCGTCTGGGCATTGATGCTGGCAGTAGCCGGCGGCGTCATCGGCGCCGCCTACGGGTTGCTGAGCAAACAGCGTTATACCGTTACGACGGAAATCCTCATCAATCCTGCCAATTTGCAGGTTGTGGAAAACGATGTCTACTCGCAACCGGGCCAGGTCGACAGCCAAATACTGAACGCGCGCAGCAAGCAGCGCATCTTGACCTCCGGCAACGTGCTTGCACGTGTGGTGGACGAACTCGGTCTCGCCAATGATCCGGAGTTTTTCGATCCGGACCAGACCGCTTCCACCTCTGGTGCTGCAGCGAGTGGCGGCAAGTCCGATCCGAAGCTTATCGCCCAGAAAAGCCTGGCGCAGCGGGTCAGCGTCGCTGCAGATGAAACCTCGTTCGTCACAACCCTTGCGGTATCGGCAGAAACCACCGGCAAGGCGATCCTGATCTCGCAAGCCATGGTGAAGGCTTTCCAGGAAGAACTGGCCAAGTCCGAAGCTGCTGGCGCCGGCCGTGCCGCAGCTGCTCTTGAGGGCCGGCTCGGCCAACTCAAGCGCGACGTGCAGGCAGCCGAAGAGAAGGTCGAGAGCTACAGGCGCAGCCACAATTTGTCGGCCAGCAATGGCCAGCTTGTCAGTTCGCAGACGATGACGCAGCTCAATAGCGAAATTGGCGAGGCGCAATCGCGCGTCATCGCGGCGCAGGCAAGTTACGACGCCTTGGTTGCTTCCGGTGTCAATGGGGCCAATCCTGACCCCGCGGTTTCGGCAGCACTCTCAGTGTTGCGCGACAAGGCGAATGGCTTGCGGCAGCAGATCGATTCTCAGTCCATGACCTATGGTCCGCGCCACCCGACGATCGTCCGGCTCAGGACAGAATTCGAAACCGTCAGTTCTCAACTCAGGGCGGAGTTCTCGCGCACGGTCGGCACGGCAAAAGCCAACCTGGACAAGGCCAACGCCTCGTTGGCTTCTCTCACCGCCAGGATGAACGATCTGAAGAACAACGTTTTCACCGACAGCGAGTCCCAGGTCGCCCTGCGTGAGCTTGAACGCGACGCCGCCTCGAGAAGGGCGGTTTATGAAAGCTTCCTGTCTCGCGCGCGCCAAATCACCGAGCGCGAGCAGATCGACACCACCAATGTGCAGGTGATTTCCACCGCCGTGCCGCCACCGGGGCGCTCGTGGCCGCCCCGCACCCCTGTGACGGCAGGCCTGGGAGCTTTCGCCGGCTTTGCTCTGGGCATGCTGCTGGCCATTGCCATGGGTATCGTTCGCGACATGCGCCAGCCGCCGAACCGATCAGGCATCGGCGTCAGCCGAGCCTGAAATCCAGGCATGGCGAAGCGCATTGTCTTTCACATCGCCAGTCTCAGGGGCGGCGGCGCCGAGCGTGTCTTCGTCCTCATGGCAAACGAATTGGCATCGCGTGGGCACGATGTCACCCTTTTTACCTGGAACGCGCAAGGACCCAACGCCGCGCTGCGCTCCCCCGCCGTGCATCTGGTCGATTTCGACCTTCCCATCCGGGGCGAGGGTTACGGCAAGTGGGAGACGCTGAAAGGCATCGTGCGAAGCGCAGGTTTGTTCAGCCGCCTTGCTCCGCATGCGGTCTACAGCGCCCCGGAATTTGCCAATCTGGTCGTGGCGCTGGCGCTTCTCCTGGCGCGAAGCCGGGCGCGGTTCTTTCCAAGCTTCCACGCAGCCGCCTCACTGCCTTCCAGCAGTCTCGGCGCGAGAATAGCGGTCTGGCTTTCCGCGCTAGTTGCAGCGCGCGCAACCAAAGCCATCGCCGTCTCAGCGGGTGTCGGCCGCGACATTGCGGCCCGCGGCTTTCCCAAATCCAAAATTGTCGTCATCAACAATCCGCTGCCGCCGGTTGCGACGCTCGAACAAGATTCCCATGCATGGCAGGCACAGCTGGCGACGATGAGCGATGGCCCGGTCATCGCCACCGCCGGGCGCCTGGTGCCGGTCAAGGACCATCGGACCCTGCTGCGGGCTTTCGCTATCCTGCGCGCCGGCCGCCGCGCTCGACTTGTCATCTTCGGCGAAGGTCCGCTGGCTGCCGAGTTGCGCGCCTATGCCGAGGAAACCGGTATCGGCGCGGACGTGCTCTTTGCTGGCTACGTCAACGACCCAGCCGCCTGTTATGCCGCAGCCGATCTGTTCGTGCTTTCCTCGACGAGCGAAGGCTTTGGCAATGTGCTGGTCGAGGCCATGGCTGCGGGAGTCCCGGTAGTCTCCACAGATGCGCCACATGGCCCGCGCGAGATTCTCGGTGACGGTCGTTTCGGCGCCCTGGTGCCGGTCGGCAATGCCGCGGCTATGGCAAAGGCGATTGCTGATATGCTGGACAACCCCACTTCTGCCACCACCCTGAAAAGCAGGGCAGCGGATTTCGAAGTTGAAAAGATCGGCGATCTGTACGAAGCACTGCTCTAATGCATGTCGCCCAAAAGCATGCCCCCGGGCCTGACCCGAGGGTGCGCAGCGGTTTTTAACGGAGTGCTTGAATGAGACATGTGTGGCGTTGGTTCGGCCCGGTCGACAAGGTGACCATCGCGGACGCGCGTCAAGCCGGGGCGCAAGGCATCGTCACGGCCCTTCACCACGTTCCTCACGGCGCCGTCTGGCTGCCCGCCGAAATCGAAAGGCGTCAGCGCGAAGTCGCATCCTTGCCGGATGGAAGCGCAAGCGAACTGAGCTGGGAGATTGTCGAAAGCCTGCCGGTTTCCGAAGCGATCAAGACGCAGGTCGGCGAATGGCGCAGCCATCTAGCCAACTACAGGACATCGCTGGAAAACCTGGCGCGAGCCGGCATTTCGGTCATCTGCTACAATTTCATGCCCGTGCTCGATTGGACCCGCACCGATCTTGCCTGGCGCCTGCCGCATGGCGGCACCACCATGCGCTTCGATCTGATCGACTTCGCCGCATTCGACATCCATATCCTGAAACGCCAGGCGGCGCTCGGCGACTACACACCGGAGATCGCCGCCGAGGCGGAGCGCCGATATGCGCAAATGGATGACCGTGCGCGCAAGGTTCTGGCAAGAAGCGTCAATTCCGGCCTGCCCGGCTCGACCGAAGACACGTCTCTCGACGGTCTCGCGGCTCAACTGTCAAATTATGACCGCATCGACGCAACCGCCCTGCGCCGGCATTTCGTCGATTTCCTGGCGGAGGTCGTGCCCACGGCCGAACGCCTCGGCCTGCGACTCTGCTGTCACCCCGATGATCCGCCGTTTCCGCTGCTCGGCCTGGCGCGCATCATGTCGACCGAGGCCGACTACAGCTACGTTCTGGACGCAGTCGACAGCCCGGCCAACGGCGCGACGCTGTGCACCGGATCGCTCGGCGCAAGGCCCGATAATGATCTGCCCGGCATGATCGAGCGGATGGGGCCAAAAATCCATTTCGCCCATCTGCGCAATGTGCGCAAGGAAGCGGCCAGCACCCCCTGCTCGTTCCACGAGGACGAGCACCTTGCCGGCGACACCGACATGGTGGCGGTGGTGGCGGCGCTGCTCCACGAGGAAGCGCGGCGCAAAGTGGAAGGCCGCCCGGACGCCGTCATCCCGATGCGCCCCGACCACGGCCAGGATATCCTCGATGACCTGACGCGCGGGGCGCAGCCCGGCTATCCGGCCATCGGTCGGCTCAAGGGATTGGCCGAGCTTCGCGGCGTCGAACATGCGATTCGCAGATCGACATCAGGAGAGCCGCTCTCCACTTATCTCGCATAATCCAGAGGAAAGGCGTAAGGCCGGTCCGCGACCTGTGCTCGTTAAACTGCCATCGTTCGACCGCTGCGCGTCCCGCAGTCCGCCTCCGGCTCGATGGCACCTTTTCACCCATTTGCGCGGACTTGTGTATAATAGCACCATGCGGCTTGAGTCCGATTGCAATCCGCTAGGTTACGCTGGTTATTGGTCCACCCGCAGCCGGTGTTGAGAAGAACTCCTGGAGGCGGTTGGGAATTCATATCCTGGGAGGAAATTGAGATGAGAAGATTCGCCGCCGCTCTGGCCGCCGCCGCCGCCGTCACGCTGTATTCGTTCGCCGCGGGCGCGCAAACCTATCCCGAACGCACCATCACCGTGGTGGTGCCGTTTTCGGCCGGCGGCCCGACCGACACGGTCACACGCCTCGTCGCGGAAGCCATGTCGAAGGATCTTGGCCAGCAGATCATCGTCGAGAATGTCGGCGGCGCCGGCGGCACACTGGGCGCCGGTCGCGTCGCGAGCGCCGAGCCGGACGGCTATACGCTGCTCCTCCATCATATCGGCATGGCGACCAGCGCCACGCTGTACAGAAAGCTCGCATACGACACGCTGAACAGCTTCGAATATGTCGGCCTCGTCACCGAGGTGCCGATGACCGTCGTCGGCCGCAAGGACCTCGAGCCGACCGACCTGAAGGGGCTGGTCGACTACGCCAAGGCCAACAAGGATACCGTCACCGTCGCCAATGCCGGCATAGGCGCGGCCTCGCATCTGTGCGGCATGCTGTTCATGAGCGCGATCGGTACGCCGCTGGTCACCGTGCCCTACAAGGGCACCGGACCAGCCATGACCGACCTTCTCGGCGGCCAGGTCGACATCATGTGCGATCAGTCGACCAACACCACCAAGCAGATCCAGGGCGGCACGATCAAGGTTTACGCCGTCACCTCGGCTGAACGCCTCGATGTTCTGCCGGACGTTCCGACGACGACGGAAGCCGGTCTCCCGGAAGTGCAGGTCGGCATCTGGCACGGCCTCTACGCGCCCAAGGGCACGCCGGCAGAGGTCACCGAACGCCTGTCGAAGTCGCTTCAGGTCGCGCTGAAGGACCCGAATGTCGTCGCCCGCTTCGCCGAACTCGGCACCAAGCCATCGCCTGAAGCTGATGCGACTCCGGCCGCGCTGAAGGCCAAGCTGGAGGGCGAGATCGCGCGCTGGAAGCCGATCATCGAAGCCGCCGGCCAGTACGCCGACTGAGATTTTGAACGGGGCGCCCACCAGCGCCCCGTTTTTTTCACACCGGCCCCATTTTCACACCGGCATCGGCGCGCCCGCGGCGCGGGCCTGGGAGGACGTCATGAAACCCTTCACAATCGACACGACCAACGGCATATGCGCCGCGCTGTTCATCTTTCTCGGCGGATTTTTCGCGCTGCAGTCGCTCGACCTCGAAATCGGCACCGCCTTCCGCATGGGACCGGGCTATTTCCCGCTGGTCCTGGCAATCGTTTTGATCCTGCTTGGCGCCGTCATCCTCGTCGAAGCGGTGCGCTTCGAGAGCGAGCCGATCGGCCATGTAGCCTGGCGCGGCATGCTGTTCATCCTGCCTGCCCCGATCTTCTTCGGCCTGACCGTGCGCGGCCTCGGCTTCCTCCCCTCGATCTTCCTGACGGCGCTGATTGCATCCTTTGCCAGCGGTCGCATGAGGCCGCTGACCGCGCTCGTGCTCTCCGCCGGCCTGACGCTGTTTGCGTTCCTCGTCTTCAGCTATGCGCTCGGCCTGCCGTTCCGGCGCTTCGGCCCGTGGCTGCAGTTTTGAGGAGATGAACATGGAACTCCTCGACAACCTCGCGCTCGGTTTTTCGACGGCCTCGTCGCTGGCAAATCTCGGTTTCTGCCTGATCGGCGTCCTTCTCGGCACACTGATCGGCGTTTTGCCCGGTATCGGCGCCACCGCCACCATCGCCATGCTGTTGCCGATCACCTTCCAGATCGGCGACCCGGTTTCCTCCCTTATCATGCTCGCCGGCATCTATTACGGCGCGCAATATGGCGGCTCGACCACCGCCATCCTCATCAACATGCCCGGCGAATCCTCGTCGGCCGTCACCGCCATCGACGGCTACCAGATGGCCAAGAACGGCCGCGCCGGGGCGGCACTCGCCATCGCGGCGATAGGCTCGTTCTTCGCCGGCACGGTGTCGACCTTCCTCGTCGCCGTCTTTGCCCCGCCGCTGACGGCGATCGCGCTGGAATTCGGCGCGGCCGAGTATTTCTCGCTGATGATCGTCGGCCTCGTCTCGTCCGTCGCGCTCGCCCACGGCTCGATTGTCAAGGCGCTGGCGATGGTCGTGCTTGGCCTGCTGCTCGGCATCGTCGGCACCGACATCTACACCGGCACGCCGCGCTTCACGCTCGGCATCCGCGAATATGCCGACGGGCTGAATTTCGTCGCGGTGGCGGTCGGCGTCTTCGGCGTCGCCGAGATCCTGCGCAACCTCGAAAACGAGCACGAGCGCTCGGTGATGATCCGAAGCGTCTCCGGCCTGATGCCGACCCGCGACGACTTTCGCCGCATGGCGGCGCCGATCGTGCGCGGAACCATCATCGGTTCGGCGCTCGGCATCCTGCCGGGAGGCGGCGCGATCCTTGCAGCCTTTGCCTCCTACACGGTCGAAAAACGCATCTCGAAAAACCCCGGGGAATTCGGCAAGGGCGCCGTCGAAGGCGTCGCCGGACCGGAATCGGCCAACAATGCCGGTGCGCAGACCTCCTTCATCCCGATGCTGACGCTCGGCATTCCGGCCAACCCGGTCATGGCGCTGATGATCGGCGCGATGATCATCCAGGGCATCGTGCCCGGCCCCAATGTCGCGATCGAACAGCCGGCGCTGTTTTGGGGCATCATCGCCTCGATGTGGATCGGCAATCTGATGCTGATCATCTTGAACCTGCCGCTGATCGGGCTTTGGGTGAAACTCCTGACGATCCCCTACTACGTGCTCTTCCCGATCATCATGGCGTTCTGCTCGATCGGCGTTTACAGCGTCAACACCAACATCTACGACCTCTACGCCGTCGCCTTCTTCGGCTTGCTCGGCTATCTCCTGACCAAGCTGCGCTGCGAACCGGCGCCGCTGCTGCTCGGCTTCGTGCTCGGCCCGCTGCTCGAGGAAAACCTGCGCCGCGCCATGATTCTCGCGCGCGGCGACCCGACCACCTTCGTGACGAGGCCGATCAGCGCCGGCCTGCTGTTCATCGCCTTCGCTGTGCTCGTCATCGTCTTCCTGCCGGCGGTCAAGAAGAAGCGCGAAGAGGTGTTCGTGGAGGAGAATTAATATATGTCACGCAAAAGCATGCCCTTGGGCCTGACCCAGGGCCTGACCCGAGGGTACGCAGCGGTTTTGCGACAACGACATCCATAAAAACAAGAACTTAAGTCACGCGGCCGCCTGTCCAAGGCCGCGGCTGCCGATGCTGGCTCCGGTTTCCGCATCGAACAGAAAGACGGCAGCATCCTGGAAGGTGATGCCGATCGGCTCATCCATATCGTAGTGCGCCGATTTATCGGCCTTGACGGTTACGGTGGCCCCACCGAACTGGCAGGTGATCAAGGTATGATCGCCGATCAGTTCCACGGCATAGACTCGCGCCGCAATCTTGCCCTCCGATGGCGCCGTGACCCGGCAATCCTCGGGCCGGAGGCCGGCAGTGACCTTCTTACGGCTTTCGGCAACGCTGGTCGCAAATCGCCCTTCCGCGCAGGCGAAGCTACCCTCGACCAGCTCACCGTGGAGAAAATTCATCGGCGGCGAGCCGATGAAGCCGGCGACGAACAGGTTCGCCGGATCGTCGTAGATCTGACGGGGCGTCGCGATCTGCTGCACGACGCCGCGGTTCATGATGGCAACACGGTGCGCCAAGGTCATGGCCTCGATCTGATCGTGAGTGACGTAGATCGTCGTCACGCCCAGATCGGCCTGCAGGCGTTTCAGTTCCGAGCGCATGTGGCCGCGCAGCTTGGCGTCGAGATTGGAGAGCGGCTCGTCCATCAGGAAGACGCTCGGCCGCCGCACCATGGCGCGGGCGAGCGCGATGCGTTGCCGCTGACCGCCGGAAAGCTGCCGCGGATAGCGGTGGAGGAACTCCTCGAGATGCACCTTGACGGCGGCACTGCGCACGGCGGCGTCGCGCTCAGTGCGCGGCACGCCACGAAGCTTCAGCGGATATGCGATGTTCTCGGCAACCGTCATGTGCGGATAGAGCGCGTAGGACTGGAACACCATCGCCACATCGCGATATTTGGGCAGCACGTGGGTGACGTCGCGGTCGCCGATGAGGACGCGGCCGGAACTCACCGATTCAAGCCCGGCCACCATGCGCAGCGCTGTCGTCTTGCCGCAGCCTGAAGGGCCGAGCAGCACCAGGAACTCGCCGTCCTCGATCTCCAGGTCGAGCCCTTTGACCACCTCGACCGCGCCGAAGGACTTGTAGATATGGGACAGGGTGACCCGCATATTGACTAGCCCTTCACTGCGCCGACCAGCAGCCCGCGCGCGATGTGCTTCTGCAGGATGCTGGAGATGATGATCACGGGGGCGATCATCACGGTGATCAACACCGACATGTTCCACCATTGCGGCCCACGGGTCGTGTTCTGTGCCGATACCAGCACCGGCATGGTCTGCGCATCGGCATTGGAGAGGAAGAGGGCCAGCAGATACTCGTTCCAGGCAAGGATCAGCACCAGCAGGAAGGTCGCGACCAGGCCGGACCGCACCAGCGGCAGCGCGATGGTGAAGAAAACGCGGAACTTGGAGGCGCCGTCTATTTGTGCGCTCTCCTCGAGGTCGAGCGGAATGCCGGCGAAGAAATCGCGCGTCAGCCACACCACGATCGGCAGGTTGATGGCGGTGTAGGTGGCGATCAGCGCCACCTGCGTGTCAAGCAGGCGCATCTGCTGGAACATCACGTAGATCGGCAATACGGCGACGATCGGCGGCATGATGCGGTTCGAGATGATCCAGAACTCAATGTCGCTGTTGCCGACCGCAAGCTTCGTGCGTCCAGCGAGCGTGAACAGCGCAATGACGAAGAGGGCTGCCGCCACGACAATAGCGATCTCCCACCGCACGCCGAAAGTGGCCACCGCCACGATGATTGCAGTGAGCAGGATCAAGAAGATTGCAACGGCGGCGAGTTTCACCTGGAAGCGGATACGCACGAGCGCGTAGGCCGCCAGCGAGCCGATCAGGACTGCGAGCAGCGTGCTGGCGACCGCGACAACGACCGAATTCATGTAAGGGCGCAGCGTGTAATTCTGCACCAGCATGAAGTCCCATGCCTGAAGCGAAGGGGCAAAGTCGATGAACGGGAGATAGAACGGCCCGTTGTCGACCTCGCCAGCCCCCTTGAAGGACGTGATGAACACCCAGTAGAGAGGAATCACCACAACCAGCGTCCACAGGAACAGCAGCACATAGGTCACCACCCTGGCGACCGGCGCCTGGCTGTCGATCGAGGTCGGCTCGAACAGCCGGCGCGCCAGCGAGCGCGGCTCGGTGCTCATGCTTCGAACCGGCGCGCCGGCCGGACCACGAAGTTGAAGAACGAGACGCATACGATGGTCGAGATGAAGAGCAGCATGTAGCCGATAGCGGCCGAGCCGCCGAGATCCTGGGTGCGCCAGGAAATGAAGGAATGGAGCGTCATCGATTCCGTCGCCAGGCCAGGACCGCCGCCGGTGAGCACGTTCGGCAGATCGATGATCTTGAAAGCCTCGATGAGCCGGATCAGCACGACGGTAGCGGCAATCGGCGCGATCGCTGGCCAGGTAATGTCGCGAAAAATCTGGAAGCCGTTGGCGCCGTCGAGCCGCGCCGCCTCGACCTGATCGCGCGGCTGGTTTTCGATGGCCGCCAGCAGCACGATGAACATGAACGGCGTCCACTGCCAGGTGTCGCCGACCAACACCATCAGCCGCGCCGACCAGGCCTCCGTCGCCCACGACCACTCGCTGATGCCGAAAGCGCGCACGAGCGGTGCGAAGGGCCCCTTCTGCATGTCGGCGAGCATGCGGAACGTGTAGGCGATGCCGACCGGGGTTACCATCAGCGGGATGAAGAAGAGGACGCGAAAGAAATTCCGGCCGCGGATCGGCTGGCCGCACAGCAGCGCGAGGCCCAGCCCCAGTGCGAACTGCACGGACACGCCGACGAACACGTAGAGAAGCGTGTTGACGACAGTCCCCGGCACGCCGCCCGGCGCCATGGTGGCCAGCGCAAGAACCGCCAGGCCCATCGCCATCGAGGTCGCCAGAAGCCGACCAACCGTGCCGACGACGGTCGGCCTGCCACGCAACAAGTAGCGGGCGAGGAGGAAAAACAGCCCTGCCGCGATCAAGGCCAGCAAAGCGAATTGGACAAAGCCGAACGTGCCGAACTTACCGAGCAGGTGATACTGCTGCGAGCCGACCAGCAGCTTGCGGAAGTTCAAAAGTCCGATGAATTTCAACGTGAATCCGCCCGACGCGAGCGCAAAGCGCGAAAGCGCGAGATAGGCCGAGATGATGAGCGGAAAAATTGCGAAGCAGAGAAGCACGACGACGGCTGGCAGCACCATGATCCGGCCTGAGTGACCGTCCAGCCATTCGGCCCAGCTGCGGCGGTCGGCAGCGTCTGGCATCGTGTCGGTTGCGGTCATCATACCCTGAGAAAGTGGGGCAGGCATCAGACCCGGCGCGGACGATGCCACGCCGGGTTGTTTGCTTGGCTGCCTATTTGGCGCCGATGGTCGCCTTGTAAAGTTTGAGCTGCTCGTCTTTGCCAACCTCTTCGTTCAGCTCATTCCAGCCTTCCTCGACCGCCGCGACGGTCGCTTCCTTGTCGATTTCGCCGGCGAGGAAGCGCGAGACCGCCTCGTCGAGCACGACCTGCTGGTACTTCTGATTTTGTGGGATGCGCAGGTCGAGGATCATGTTCGGGCTGCTCATGCTGTCGTTGATCGCGCCCAGGTAGACTTTGGCCTCCTCCTCGCTCATGCCGGCCTTCTTCCAAAGGTCGCTGTAGCCGAGCTGCGAGGTGCGGTACGGGTTGAACCCGGTGCCGCCGACGGTGACGTCGGCATTCGATTGCGCTGGCTGCGTCATGAACGAGAAGTAGGCGTAGGCGGCGTCCTTCACCTTCGGATCGGCCGCCGCGTTGATGCCGCCGCCCCAGCCGCCAAAGGCGGCGAATGGTGCATGGTTCACGCCGTCGATCGCGTGCGGGCAGTTTTCTGCCGTGCAGGCTTCTAGCTTGCCGGTGTCCCAGTTCAGGACCTCCTTGGATCCGGGCATGATCGCAGCGCCCCATTTGCCCATCACCTTGGACTGCTTCGGATCGATCGAGATCGTGCCTACATCACCCCAGTCGAGGTTCAGCGCGCAGCGGCCGGAAGCGAAGAGCGGCCTTGTATCGCTGACGTCGAGGTTCAGCTCGTCCGGCGGGCCGTACTTGGTCGATTCAGACAGGAAGTCGAGCGCCTTGCGGAAGGCGTCGTTGTTGACGAGCGGCGTCATGTCCTTGGTGTTGAAGAAAGTGCCCTGGCTGGTTCCCTTGGACTGGGTCATCGAGCCGACCACATCGGTAACGAACCAATAGCTCTGCGCGTTGCGCTTCTTGGCGATACAGGAGCCGAAATCCGGCGTGCCATCGCCGCTCATGTCCTTGCCATGCGTGGCCTTGGCGACCTCGAGATACTCGTCCCAGGTTTTCGGCACCGCCAGGCCAGCCGCTTCGAGCACGTCCTTGCGGTAGTACATCATGTGGAAGTCGCCATCGAGCGTGATCATGTAGGTCTTGCCGCTGTACTTCTCGGAGAAGTCCCGGAAGAACGCGCCCACATCGTTCTGCTGGATGTCCTTGTCGGCCTCGACCCGCGGCGTCAGGTCCTCGAGGTAGCCGCCGGCTATGTAGTCGACCATCCATTGCGGGGCGAACACGCCGGCGTCGACCGAGTTGGTGCCGCTCGCCCAGTCGGTGAGAATCTTCTGATAAAGATCCGAGAAGGGCACCGCGATGACATTGATCTTGGCGCCGGTGAGCGCTTCGAACTCGGGCGCGCGCCGCTGTAGCGGCTCCTGAATCGCACCGGTCTGCGTAATGACGTTCACTGTAACCCCCGCAAACGGCTTGTCCTGGGCAAAGGCAGGCGCGCCAACCAGCGCGGTAAAAGCCGAAAAGCCGGCCAGAAAGACCCCAATTCTCATCAGACTTCCTCCCGTGTTGACCGGGACATGTTCCTGCGAACCAAGCCGCCGGTATCTCCCCGTCGGTTGCCGTCGCCAGAGCACGGCACCAACGCTTGCCAAGCACAATATCGGCATCGCGCAGCGAGTCCAGTGCCTTGCCGCGACGGAAGGTGAGCTGCCCCGCGGGCTTCCCGGCTAATGCATGTCGCCCAAAAACGCGCAGCGGTTTTAGCGCGGAGTCGCCAGAAGACCGCTCGATCTTGCCTGGGGAGTATTCCACCGCATCGACAATCCCCGTCACACCACCGTCGGCACGGGCGTCACTGCAAGTTGGTGTGGCGGTGCAACATCAGTCTGTGCGCGTCGCGGATCTGCTGGGCCATGAAGAGCACAATGCTGTCGAGCAGGATGAGGCAGGATTGCTCGAACAGGCTGCCGCCAAACTGTTTCGATTTCTCGACAGGGACATGCAGCGTGAGATCGGCAATGCCGGCCAGGGTCCCGGCCGGCTGATGCGTCAGCGTAACGACCTTGGCGCCCTCCGCCTTGGCGATGCGGGCAAAGCCTGTACTGACCGGCGTTTCCCCGGAGCCGGAGATGATCAGCAGCGCATCGCCCCTGCGGATCGATGGCGCCGATGCCTCACCGACGAAATGCACCGTTCGGCCAAGATGCATGATGCGCATCGCACCCATCTGCGCGACAAGGCCGGAGCGTCCCTGCCCGGAAAAGAACCATCGCTGATCAGGGTCATCGAACGCCTGCACCAGCCTTGCAAAGGCGTCGGCGTCGATCCGGCCAAGAAGGTCGGCTATCTCCTGTCCCACGGCCAGCCACGGCCTGGATTGGGCAATCTGTCGCGAATCCATCGTGCTACCTCTTTCGGACTTGCGGATTCCGTGATGGCGCTGCCAACCACGAGGATTTCGGGCTCGATTGCGATCACCGCTTGCAGCGTGTCGGGGCCGATCCCGCCGGCGAGCGAAACCAGAAAGCCGCGATCGTGCATCTTCCTGACTGTGTCGAAATGTGACGTGGAAATATTGCCGGCCAGCCGCGCATCGGTTGGCGAGTGGACCGCGACGTAGCCGAAGCTTTCGGGGAAGACAGCATTCAAGGGAAGCAATTCTGCCTTGCCCGCCTCGGTGATGGTGTCGACGACGACCGTCGCGCCGAAGGCGGCGGCACGTTTTCCGACCGCCTCATGCGTGGCGGGCGAAGCACACGACAGCACCGTCATGAACGCGGCACCGGCGCCGAATACCATATCAGCCTCGAACCGGCCGCCGTCGACGGTTTTGGTATCGGCCAGCACCATGACTTCAGGGCAGAGCTCGCGCGCTGTGGCGATGGCCGAGAGGCCGAGGCATTTCAGCAATGGCGTGCCGATCTCGATAATGTCGGCGAAATCCTTCATCTGCGCGAGCAGGGCCAGGTGTTCAGGCTTGTCGAAGGCGACTTGGAGGAGCAAGGCGGCTCTCCCGGATTGCTTAAGACAGCGGATGCGGCATGCCGCCCAACCCACTGTCGTGTGCTTCGTGGTCGAAATCTGCCATAATCCAGCAACCTCCAGGCTGGTCTGCACAGGGAGAGCAAATCGTGCCCTGCAAAGCAAGTGGTCTTGTCGAAAGCAGGAGGTGCGGGCCAGATCGGCGCCGACGCCACCTGCAATGCAGTATGAGGTAGTCCTTTGACGAGACTGTTTGAGCCCATTGCATGCAAGGTCGACCTGTCGACTGGTGCGATGGGAAATGCAACCGGCAGCTACCAGAAGCGCTTCCGCGATCTGGACGGGCTCTATGCCGACGCCGCGGCGTTGGAAGCCATGCGCGTGACATGGGGTGAGCGCATCGTCTACGAGGTCTCCGAGTTCCGACCGACCGAGCAGTCGGGCGACCTGATTTTCGGCGTCACGCACATGGCGCCCGGCAAGGTCGGCGACGAGTATTTCATGACGCGCGGCCATATCCACAGGCAGGCCAACCGGCCCGAGATCTACTATGGCCAGAAAGGCCACGGTCTCATGCTGATGGAGTCGCCGGAGGGCGAGGTTCGCATCCTGCCGATCGACGCCCAGACCGTCTGTTATGTTCCGCCGTTCTGGATCCACCGCTCGATCAATGTCGGGGAAGGCGATCTGGTGATGCTGTTCTGCTACCCCGCCGATTCAGGGCAGGACTACGAGATCATCGCGAGATCGGGAGGCATGCGCTCGCGCGTGGTCGCCGGCGATGGAGGCTGGAGGCAAGTCGACAACCCGGATTGGCGACCGCGTGACGCAAAGCTGATCTCTGCCCTCTATGGGCAACAATCCGGCACGGCGCCGGCATGAAGGCTCGCTACGAGATCGCTGCTTCATTTAGCATTGCTGCACTGCGCGCGGAGAAAAGCCGGGAGAATGGCAAATGAACCGCTATCGGCCGGCCACCCAGCCGACATTCTATTTTATCGGCGTCACGACGACGAGCAGCTCGATCATGCGGGTTTTCCCGGCATGGGCGCGCCACCTCGGGCTGAAGGAAGCGGTTCTCAAGGATGCGGTTCTCAGGGGCATCGACTTTCCACTCCATGCCGATCCGGAGGCCTACCGTGAGGTCGTCTCCTTCATAAAATCCGACCCGCAGTCGCTTGGCGCGCTCGTCACCACGCACAAGATCGATCTTTTCAACGCAGCGCGCGACCTGTTCGATGTGATCGATCCGCACGCCCGCCTGATGCACGAGACCAGTTGCCTGTCGAAGCGGGGCGGAAAACTCGTCTGCCATGCCAAGGATCCGATCTCTTCGGGCCTTGCGATAGACGGTTTCATTCCGGCGGGATATTTTGCGGACACCGGCGCGGAGGTCCTATCGATGGGCGCCGGCGGATCGACGATAGCAATCACCTGGCACCTGATGCGCAAGCAACGTGGCGCCGACTTGCCTTCGCGCATCATTGTCAGCGACCGTTCGCAGCCGCGTCTCGATGAAATCGAGCGCATCCACAGAGACATGACGTCGACGGTCGAGCTCGAATATGTCCTGGCGGACCGACCAGAGATCAATGACGAGACGTTGGCGGCGCTGAAACCAGGCTCGCTGGTGATCAACGCGACCGGACTTGGCAAGGACGCGCCCGGCTCGCCGATTACCGATGACGGCGTGTTCCCCAAGCGCGGCATTGCCTGGGATCTCAACTATCGCGGCAACCTGATCTTCCTCGACCAGGCAAGGCGGCAGCAGGCCCGACAGCAGTTGCAGATCGAGGATGGTTGGACATATTTCCTGCATGGCTGGACGCAGGTGATTGCAGAGGTCTTCGACATCGCGATCCCGGTGTCCGGGCCGGATTTCGACGGGATGTCGCGCATCGCCATCGAAGCGGCGAAAGCCTGACGCCGTCGGTCTTGTCACACCGCGCTCGCTCTGACCGATAGACAGAGGATCACATGTTTGCCCATCTCAGGACTCTTCCGAAATGAGCGGCGAACTTTTCCTCGCCATCGACGTCGGCACCGGCAGCGTCCGCGCCGCACTGATCGATGTCGCCGGCAAGATCCTCGAGCTTGCGTCGCGCGAGCACGACCAGATCGTGCCGGAATTCGGCTGGGCCGAACAGCGGCCGCTCGACTGGTGGGAGGGTGCGCGAGCCAGCGTCAAGACGGTGCTGGACCGCGTCGAAGGTGCCCGCGAAAACATCTCCGCCATCTGCGTCTGCGGGCAGATGCACGGGCTGGTCCTGCTCGACGCGCACGGAGCGCTGACGCGCGACACGGCACCGCTCTGGAACGACAAGCGCACCGTCGATCTCGTCCGTCGCTTCGAGCAAGCGAATGAGCCGGACAGCTACCTGCCCGAAAGCGGCAACACGCCGACCCCGGCATGGCCGGGCTTTAAACTGCAATGGGTCCGAGACAACGATCCCGCCGCATACGCCCGCAGCGCAGTCGCCATCATGCCGAAGGATTACATCAACTACCGGCTGACCGGAGAGATCGCCATGGATACGGGCGACGCGTCCTGCAGCTTCCTGATGAACCCGGAGCAGCTCGACTGGTCGCCGGTGATGATCGAGCGCATGGGTCTCGACGCCGCCAAGCTGCCGCCGATCCGCAACCCGCTGGATGTCGTCGGCAGCGTCACCGAACAGGCGGCGCTCGACAGCGGCCTGCGCTCTGGAACCCCGGTGCTGGTCGGTGGCGCCGACTATCCGGTGGCACTGCTCGGCTCAGGCGCTTGTCGGCCGGGAATGGGTTCCGACAGCACGGGCACCGGCGCCATCATCACTGTTATCGCGGAGAAGCCGCTGCTTGACCCGGAAATCTCGAACGTTGCGACGATCGAAGGCAACTGGGCGCAATTCGTGCTGCTGGAGACCGGCGGCGACGGCATGCGCTGGGCACGCCGTGCCTTCCACGGCAACGCGCTGTCCTACGACGAGATCGTCGCCCGCGCCGCCGAGGCGCCGGCCGGTTGCGACGCGCTGCTGTTCATGCCCTTTCTCACCGGCGAACGCCTGGGGCGCCATCGCAACGCCCGCGCACAGTTCTTCGGATTGGGCGCCGGGCATGGCATGGAGCATCTGCACCGCTCGATCCTGGAAGGCATCGCCTTTGCCATGACCCGCCACATCCGCATCATGGAACACGCGTCGAACAGGCCGCTGGAGCGCGTCATCGCCGCCGGTGGCGGGGCGCGCACCGAACTGTGGCTGAAGATCAAGGCCAGTGCCTTCAACATTCCGATCCTGGTCCCGCGGGAGCCCGAATGCGGCATCGTCGGCTGCGCCGCGATGGCCGCGACGGCGACCGGCCGCTTCTCGCGCGTCGACCAGGCGGCCGAGCGCTTTGTGAGCTACGACGCCGAAATCCTGCCGGACCCCGGATGGGCCGAGACCTACAGCCGCACCCAACCGGTTTTCGAGCAGCTCTACCATCACAGCCAGGCGCTCTACGACGACATCGACGCACTGGCGGCCGCCACGCGGCCGACGCAGCCGTGACGCATCTCAAGCCTGCCGAGCCCTGACTGCAGCGACAGATCTGGCAATCACGATGCATCCCGTCTGGGATGCATCGGACTATTGACTTTAGCTGTGGCGTATTTCCGTCCCCAGCACCTTCAGGCACTCGCGGATGAACGCGGCAAGTGCGGTCCAGCCCTTTGCCGAGACCATCGTCCCGTCGACATAGGCCTCGGTCGGCGACAGGTCGATATAGGTTCCGCCGGCCAGCGTCACTTCCGGCTCGCAGGCAGCCAGCGCACCGACCTTCTTGCCACGCACGACGCCGTCGACCGCGATCAGGATCTGGACGCCATGACAGATGGTAAAGATCGGCTTCCTGGTCTCGTGGAAATGGCGAACCATCGCCTGCACACGCTTGTCGGTGCGGATGTACTCGGGGCCACGGCCGCCGGCGCAATAGACGGCATGATACTGGTCGAGCTGTCTTTCCGCCTCCGAAAAGGTCTTGTTCAGCAACGCGTAGTGGCCGGGTTTTTCGGTGTAGGTCTGGTCACCCTCGAAATCGTGAAGCGACGTCTTGATCAGGTCGCCAGCGTTCTTGTCAGGACAGACGACATGGACGATGTGGCCGACCGCCTCCATCGCCTGCTGATAGACGAAGATCTCGTATTCCTCGGTGAACTCACCGGTCAACATCAGTATTTTCTTGCCTGGCATGGTCGGTTCCTCGTTTTGGAATGGAAGTCGGGCGGGCGTTGCACTCGCCGGCGGCGCGGGTCTCAATCGAACGCCGGCAACAAACGATCACGGGAATGCTCGATATGACGGCGCATCGCCTGTTCCGCCGCCGCGGGGTCGGAGGCGGCGAAGGCGGCCAGGATGGCCTGATGCTCGTCGAGCGCTTCCTCGGTGACGCGCGAATGGAACATCAGGCGGAAGATATGGAAGTGGGTATGCTGGAACGCGAGCGTCTCGCGCACGAGTTCATTGTTGGCAAATTCCATGATCCGGTCGTGGAAAATGGCATCCTGCCGCGCAAAATTGGAGTAACGCAGGCGTTCATCCTTGCCTTCGCGGCGCGCCATGCCGCCTGCGGACTCCTCAAGCACCGCAAGTTTCGTCTCATCCATCAATGCGGCTGCTTTGGCAGCCGCATGCGGCTCGAGCAGCAGGCGAAGCTCATAGAGTTCGTCAAATCGGCGCCTGGTTATCTGCGGCGCGGCGCGGTAGCCGATCAAATGTGTCTTCAGCACAAGGCCTTCGCCTTCGAGGCGGCCAAGCGCTTCACGGATCGGCGTGTGGGATACGTCGAGTTCCTTGACCAGGCTGTCGACGGTGATCCGTGAGCCAGGCGCGATCTTCAGCGCCATGAGTTGCGCGAAGATCGCTTCATAGACGTCCTCCACCAGGCTGGTGGATCGCTGGATGCGCCCGCTGGCGGGGTCGACTTCTCGGGCATTGCTTGCGTTCGTGACCTGCATCTTTTTTGCCCCTTGACAGGATCACTGGCTAACACGATGCTTCGCCCAACACAATCCTATATCCTATACGATTTGATAGAGGATACCTTGGGAGCTCGGCGAGATTTCGCCTTTCCTCCATCATCGAGGGACGCAAGACCATGAGCCTTTTCGCTGCAATAAGGCTGCCGCGTGAAATCCTCTTCGGCAAGGGTCAGCGCCATGTCATTGCAACCGTTGCGGCCAGGCTTGGCCGTCGCGCTCTCGTCTGTACGGACGAGCGCTTTGCCGCAACTGTCGCCTTCGCCGAGATCATCGCGGCGCTCGAGGGCGCATCGATCGCTGTGCTGGTTCACGATCGTGTGCAGCCGGATGTGCCGCGCGACACGGTTGCCGTCTGTGTCGAGGAGGCGCGGGAGTTTGCGCCCGACATGGTGATCGGCATCGGCGGCGGCAGTTGTCTCGACATGGCCAAATGCGCCGCGTTGCTCATCAGCCACGGCGGCCTGCTCCAGGACTACTACGGCGAGTTCAAGGTGCCCGGTCCGACGCTGCCGCTGATCGCGGTGCCAACGACAGCCGGCACCGGCTCGGAAGTGACCCCTGTCGCCGTGATCTCCGATCCGGATCGCACCATGAAGGTAGGCATCTCCAGCCCGCATCTGATCGCGGCAGCCGCCATCTGCGACCCGGAACTGACGATGACATGTCCCCCGGGGCTGACGGCGATCGCCGGCGCAGACGCGCTGACCCATGCGGTCGAGGCTTTTACCGCCGCCAGGCGCGGCACCGACCCCGGCCTGCCCCAACAGCATGTCTTCATCGGCAAGAGCGCGCTGACCGATCATTTTGCGCTGCTCGCGATCAAGCTGCTTGGCCGCAGTCTCGAGAAGGCCTGCCGCGCCCCGACCGACGAGGACGCTCGCGCCGATGTGATGATGGGCGCGCTTGCAGCCGGCTGCGCGTTCGGGACGGCCGGAACGGCGGCGGCGCACGCGGTGCAATATCCGGTCGGCGCCCTTACCCATACCGCTCACGGGCTGGGTGTCGCCACCATGCTGCCGTATGTCATGAAGTACAACCGGGCCGCCGCGGCCACCGAGATGACCGAGATCGGCCTTGCCCTTGGTCTCGACGGCAGGGACCGGAGCACCGCTGAGATGGCCGACGCGACAATCGACGAGATCGGCCGGCTGTTTGCAGCGATCGGGATTACGCCTACGCTGGCCAGGCTCGGGCTTCCCGCCGACAGGCTCGACTGGACGGCCGAACAGGCGCTCGGCATCGACCGTCTCATCAAGAACAATCCGCGTCCATTCGATCCGGCAGCCATGCGGCGCCTGATCCAGGCCGCCTATGATGGCGACCTCGCCGCCTGTGTCATGTGAGCAACCGAGGAGCAGGCCATGAACATATCTCATCAGATGCTGGAGGACGAGCAGGACACTGCCGGCTTCCATAGATTCTCCCACGGCTTGTATATTGGCGGCCAATGGCGGCAATCCGCCGACGGCAGGGAAATCCAGGTCGTCGACCCTTCCACGGAAGCGGTGATCGCCGCGGTTCCCGATGCGACGATCGAAGATGCCGCGGCCGCCGTGGAGGCTGCGGCCAAGGCCGCCGAATGCTGGCGCACGACGGCGCCCCGCAAGCGCTCCGAAATCCTCAGAAATTGCTTCGAGCTGATGACGCAGCGTTGCGAGACGCTGGCCACCCTGATCTCGCTGGAAAACGGCAAGGCGCTGCGGGACGCGCGTGGCGAGATCGCCTATGCCGCGGAATTCTTTCGCTGGAATGCCGAGGAAGCGGTTCGCATCACCGGCGAATTCGGGATGGCGCCTTCCGGCACCAACCGCATCGTCGTCGACTACGAGCCGATCGGCATCTGCGTCCTTGTAACACCCTGGAATTTTCCTGCCGCCATGGCGACGCGCAAGATCGCGCCCGCCCTGGCTGCCGGGTGCACGGTGATCTTGAAGCCGGCCAGCGAGACCCCGCTCACCGCCTACGCGCTCGCCGCGCTCTACCAGGAAGCAGGTGTTCCGCCAGGGGTTGTCAACGTTCTGACAACCTCCAATCCCGGTCCGGTGACGGCCGCGCTGCTGGCCGATCCGCGGGTGCGCAAACTCTCCTTCACCGGCTCGACTTCTGTCGGGCGCGTTCTGCTGGCCGAGGCCGCAAAGCACGTGGTTTCGTGTTCGATGGAACTTGGCGGCAACGCGCCATTTCTGGTGTTCGATGACGCGGATCTCGACGCGGCGGTCGATGGGGCGATGGTGGCGAAGATGCGCAACGCCGGCGAGGCCTGCACGGCTGCAAACCGCATCTATGTCCAGTCCGGCGTTTACGATGCGTTTTGCGAAAGCCTCGCCAGGCGGATGTCGGCACTCACGATCGGCGCCGGCACCGACGCGGCCACGGAGTGCGGGCCTATGATCACCAGGAAGGCCGTCGACAAGATCGACCGCCTGGTCAACGATGCTGTCGCCCGTGGCGCGCGGGTGCTGTGCGGAGGCAAGGCAGGCTCGGGAACGGGATACTATTATCCGCCGACCGTGCTCTGCGACGTCCCGGCCGAGGCGGAGATGGCGCACGAGGAAATTTTTGGGCCGGTGGCGCCGATCTCGAGCTTCGAAACGGAAGCCGAAATCATCGCGCGTGCCAACAACACCGAATACGGTCTTGCCGCCTACATATACACGCGCGATCTTGCGCGGGGAATGCGGGTGGCATCCAGGATCGAAGCCGGGATGGTCGCTCTCAACCGCGGCTTGATGTCCGATCCGGCAGCACCGTTCGGCGGGGTCAAGCAGAGCGGCCTCGGCCGCGAGGGCGGCCAGCATCACGGCATTGCCGAGTTCATGGAGGCGAAATATCTCGCCATCAGCATCTGAGCGGAGGAAGAGTGCAAAACGATCCGTTCCGCATCCGCGACCATGTCGCCGATTTCGATCAAATCGTCCAGGACATCGTTCACCGCAGCGAGGCCGTCCGCGCAACCATCCCGATGACAGCGGACATTGCCTATGGGCCGGATCAGACCGAAACCATCGACCTGTTCTTTCCCCCGGGCAAACGAAGCCGCCTGCCGGTGCACATGTTCATCCATGGCGGCTACTGGAGGATGTTCTCCAAGCGTGACTATTCATATGTCGCGGCGACGATTACCCAGGCCGGTGCGATTGCCGCCATCGTCGACTATGCTCTGATGCCCAAGGTCAGGATGGCGACGATCATCGACCAGGTGCGCCGCGCCAAGCGGTGGGTTCTGGCCCATATCGCCGACCATGGCGGAGACCCGGCAAACCTGACCGTCAGCGGTCATTCGGCCGGGGCACATCTTTCAACGTTCCTGTTCAACAGCGAGCATACCCCCTCCAATGTGCGGGCAGCCCTTCTGCTCGGCGGGCTCTACGATTTGAAACCGCTCCAAAATTCCTTTCTCGCCATCGAGATTGCAATCACCGATGAGGAAGTCGCCAAGTTTACACCGCTTGCCTATCGGCATGATCCTCAAACCAGGGCGATGGTTCTGGTCGGAGCCAACGAGACGCCGCCTTTCCATCAGCAAGCAGATCGATTCAAAGTCCACCTGCTGCAGCAGGGTTTGCCGGTAACGTCGCTTGTTCTCGCCAACCGCAACCACATGGACAGTGTCAGAGATCTCGGCCTGCCGGAGAGCCAGGCGGGGGATTGCCTGACGAAACTGATTGCCAACGACGATCGTTGACCCAGCAGACATGCCGGCCATCATCCATCGCGGCTTACCGCAAGGGCGTCTGCAGCACGCCTCAGCGAGGGAAAAGAACCTCACCCATGCCAAGCACCGCGTTGTCGCCGCCATATTTCTGCGGCGCGTTGCCCAGCAGCGGCCGTTTCAAAATACCCTCGGCGATCAGATGGCGATCGATGATGGCGGCGAAGGCGCTCTCCGGCGCGCCGCATTCGACAAAACTCGGCGACAGGCTTTTCGGCGCGCGATCGAGCAGGATCGAACCGCGACGCATCAGATAGCCAGGCATCTCGCCGGTGCCGCCGGCCACCACCAGCGTGCCGGCGATCATGCGGCTGCCGGCATTGTCGCCTGCGCCTTTCAGCACCGCGATCAGGCCACGCCGCATCCGGTCGGCGGCAAAAGCGCCGGCTTTGCCCCTGACGATCAGCACGCCGCCATTCATGCCGGCCAGTTCGCCGGCGAGCGGCCCACCAAGGTGGTCGCCGGCATTGCCGGTTATTTCAAGCCTGCCACCGCGCATGCCGGAGCCGGCATGTGGACCCGCATTGCCTTCGATCGTCAGCGTGCCGCCGCGCATGGCGCGCCCGGCCTGGGCGCCGGCATTGCCGACGACGCGAACCGAACCGCCCCGCATGGCTTCCGCGACGCGGTCGAGGCGCGCGCCGCCGCCTTCGAAGACGATGTCCAGCAGGTTGTTGCCGGCGACGCGAAAGATATCGCCGACCTTCGAGCCATGCTTCGACATGCCGATCCGAATCTTTTCGAAATCGCGCCTTTCGATCCCGGCAAGCCGCTCCGCCGTCAGCGGCGACAGGTCAAGGCGCTCGGGCGGCTCGGCGACAAGGGTGAAGGTCAGCGCTTTCACGGCAGCATATCCTTCAGCGAATAGATGAACTTGCCGAGCTTGCCGCCGTAATTGCCGGCGCTGATGCGAACCGCGCCTCGCTTCGGCCCGAGCTCGATGACGGCCTTGATGCCGGCCTTCATCGCCGCGGCAACGGCATCGTTGGTCTCGCCGTCGATGACGATTTCCAGGACGGCGTTGATGTCGGCGCCGAGCTCACTCCTGACGACACCGCGCAGTGTCGGCGCGTAGGCTTCGTTGGCCGAGGCGATCATGCCCTTGTATTTACCGCCGATCTTGGAACCCGAACGGGCGATGCCGCCCGGAAACGGCACGATCGCGCCCGGCACCAGGCCGATCGCGGCAACCGCGGCCTCGGCGGCGAGCAAGGCCCTGGCGCTGGTTTCAGCCATGACGAAGAAATTGCCGCCGCCGACGGCAGCCTTGGTCAGCCCGGTCGTTGCTTCGCACAGGAATTCGCCGTCCATGACCGGAACGCGCCAAAAATGCCTGCCGCCGATTTTCTTGGAGATCTGCCAGCCGTCGCCGAAATAACGCAGCGCCGAACCGAGCTTCAACGCGGCGCTGCCCTCCAGTCCGGCGAAGCAGGCCGAACCCGGCGAGGTCAAGACGCACTGGCCGACGCGATTGAGCAGTTGTTTCTGCAGCTCGTCTGTTCCCATCGCGAAAATCATCACCCGGCAGCCGGGCCGGCCATCCGGTGTCGCCGATGGCGGCAGTTCGACATCGATTGCCGCTTCGCAGCCGCAGCCGATCACCGAGGTGGCGAAGCCGGTCATGGTGATCGCCGCCTGGCGCGCCCATTTCCGGTTCGGCGCGGTGATGATGATGGCGGTCGCGCGCATGCCGAAGGCCTCGGCAAAGGTATCGTCGATCACTATGCCATTTACGCTCACGTTCGGCATGCCACCTCGCCGAATGGCTGTTCGCGCGCGACCGCCGAATCCGGGAAATCGAACCAGTCCAGCGACAGGCCGTAGCGCTGCTGGTGATAATCCTCCAGGCGCCGCAGCATCGCCTTGTCCGGCGACGGATTGAGCCTGAGCGCCTTGCCCCAGCGGTAGTGGGTGATCTCTCCGTCCTGCACGACGAGATCGCCGTCCTTGAAGACATACGCCGCCTGCCCCAGCATTTTCGCGATGTTTTGGTCCCTGCGGTAGACAGCGATGTCGGCTGTCGCGCCGGCGCCGAGATGGCCGCGGTCCGTCAGCCCGAGCAGCCTGGCAGGGGCCGCGCGCGTCATGATGGCGATTTCCTCGAAATTGTATTCGCGGTCGATCGCCGCCAGGGTGGAGAGCGCCATGGCGGAAGGTGAAAGTCCGGCGATCATTTCGGTGCGCGCTTCCCGGCTCATCAGCAACTCGAACAGGGCCGGATAGGCGGTAAAGGGCGCGCCGTTGGGATGATCGGTGGTGAAGAAGACACGCCACGGATCGTCGATCAGGAGAAAAAGCTCAAGCCCGATCGCCCACTGCATCGTGCCATAGAAATCCTTGCCATAGCGGTAGGGCACGATGCCGCCGCCATTGCCGTCGCCGTCATGAATGACGGACTTCTTCGGCTGCGCACTGCCACGCGCCGAAAACTGCCGCATGACGTCGGAGGATATGGTGACTGTCTGGCCGAACATCACCTGGCCGATATCGATGGTGACTTCCGGCGTCGCGTTGACCAGTTCGGCAAGACGCGCCGCGGCCGAGGAAAACCTGCGCTTGCCTTCCGTGCCGTAGCCGTAGAACTGGAGATGGGCGAGGTGCAGCGGCAATCCTTCCGCCGCCGCGATCGTCGCGGCCGCCGTGTCCGCCGATCCGGGGCTGCCCAGATTGTTGCAATGGACATGCAGAGGATGCGGGACGCCGAGGCTGGCGACGGCCGCCTGCAGTGTCTTGACGATCTTGCGCGAGCTGACGCCATAGGAAGGCACCAAGTCGTCCAGCGAGAAGGTGCGGACGTTTTCCTTGAAGGCGGCCGCCGCGCCGGCATTGATCACCTTGACCCCAAGCGCCCGCGTCGAGGCGACCGTCCAGGCGACATAGTCCTCGATCATTTGCGAGGAGGCGTCGTCGCGGATCATCGACAGCAGGAAATCGTCGTTGCCGAGAATGGCGAGCGTCGCCTTGTCGATGATCGGGATGTCGGCCAGTTCGAGATGGGTGTGAAGCGCGGCTCCCGGCGACATCGCCGGCTCGACCACCGTGGTGAAACCCATCTTGGCGTAAAGGCAGCCGGTCTGGAAAGTCGACCAGCCGGCATTGGAGAGCGGCGTCGCCGCCGGCCGCGCCTGGTGCGCGGCGTGCTGCTCCGGCAGCAGCAGCCGTGCCGTATTCACGTTGCCGCCGCCGATGTGGGAATGGATGTCGATGGCGCCCGCCATGACGATGCAGCCGTCAGCGTCGATGGTCCGGTCGGCAGCGCCACCCGCCGGCTTCGCAACGATCTTGTCGTCGCTGATCCACAGGTCGCCCTTGCCGAGACGGCTGTTGACCGGATCGATGATGTCGCCGCCGGCGATTTTCGTCAGCATGGCAACGCCGCCTCGGCGGAGACATGACTGGCAACCAACCGGACAACGGTCGCAGCGGAGGGCAGTTCGGACGCCGCGCGCGCGTCGACCGACCGCAGCGATCCGGTGCGGCTGGAATAGACCACCGCCTGATGATCGACGCCCGCTTCGCCGATGGCGATGGTGACCGCAGCACCCGCCACCGGCTCATGCGTTTTCGCCAGGGCGATCAGCGCCATGCGGTTCCTTTTCTTCTGCGGCTGGACAATCGAGGACGAAATCCGCAGGTGCAGGTCGGCTTCGCCGGCAGCGATCATGCGCGCGACATCGTAACGCCAGGGATCGAACTCCGGGAAGCTGCGCGCAAAGCCGGTGCGCAGCGGAAAACCGGTCATCCAGGTCGAGGCGAGCGCGCTTCCCCATCCGTTCTCCCTCGCCGGCAGATGCAGGCCGGATGCGCGTGATTTGCGGTTGAGATCGGTGATCAGCCCTTGCAGCATCTCCAGCGCCAGCCCGTCGGTTGCGTCGCCTGAAAACAGGAAGACGGGAAAATGCGCAGCCTCCAGGGCTTTGGCGAAATCGTCGAAATTCGACACCGGCTGCGATGTCTGGCGCCCCCTCCACTGCGCCCTCAGTGCCGCCAGCGTCGCGCCGAGGCCTGCCTCGCCGCAGGACAGCAGCGTCGCCGTCCGCCCGTTGCTCAACCGCGGCGCAGACGTTTCGTTCGACCCGACCAGAAAGATCTCGCGCTGATTCTTGGCCGAGAGATCGGGAACCGTCTCGGCAAGCTCGCCGACAAATTGATGGTGGATCTGCGGGAGTTCGCCGACGATCACCACGACGTCGGCGCGCCGGCGCGTCTCGCCGGGCGCGACGGTCATCGCGCCTTTGTCGGTAAAAAGGGCGGCCTCTCGGGAAACTGCCGCGCCATCGGCATGATCATATGCCGCGCCAACCCGCTCAGCCAGCGCGATCGCCGCCCTGGTGCCGTGTATATCCGTATCCAGGCTGAAAACCGGGCACCGGCTTGACCCCAACAGCGCGGCGGCATGTGCGGCCGCGCGCTCGACCAGCGTTTCCCGGTTGCCGATCCAAGCAACCGCCATTCACTACGCTACTTTCTGGTGCCGGCCTGATCCTAGACGAAACTGGATCGGCCGTGAACCCCGCCTGTCAGAGACTGTTTCGAAATTCGCTCTGGTGAGTCATATGGTGGGGGTTTCGAGAACCGGAGCGCAGCGGACATTAGAGCGCCGCGCGTCCAATTGGACGCGCAAAGGACGCTCTAACACTTTGCATTTGCGCATGATCCTTTCCGGGAAACCGAAATCGGTTTCCGGGGTCATGCGCTGGTCCGTGAGCACCGGAAGCGCAGAAAACGCCATCAGATGGCCGCCAGAGTAGAGTTTCCAAACAGTCTCTCAGCAGATTAGCGAATGTTTTTATACGCCATCAACAAATTCCGACCGCGCTTAATCATATTTGATGTAAGCGAAGCGCTGATCGGTCGGCGGAGTGCCTTCCAGCGCGCCGCCTTCCCGGGCCGGCTGCCACTGGACGACATCCTCGATCTTTTTGGCCAACTCGAAGTCCTTGTCGGTGATGCCCTTGGCTGCATGGTTCATCAGGCGCACCTCGACCCAGGCATAGGACGCCGTGATGTCGGGGTGGTGCCATGCCGCCTCGGCGAGATGGCCGACCGTGTTGATGACCATCAGTGTCGATTTCCAGCTGTGGGTCTTGTATTTGCGCCGGATCCAGCCGTTCTCGTAATACCATTTCGGCAGTTCCTTCTCGAGCCGGTCGGCAATCTCGGCTTCCGAATAGACCTTTTCCCTCGGCGTCTCGTTCATCTCGACCTCCGCGAATTGCCCGGTCCGTTCTCGCGCCGGGGCCAAAAGAAGATAAAACGAATGCACTCTCTGCGGCTTGCCCCTTCGACGAAAACAGCTATCATGGCGCCGGGCACCTAAACTTCCATGATGCGTCTATGATGCACCCATCGGGGGGTAGATGTCGAATTCTGTTACCATACAAGTGCCCGCCCGCCTGCATCTTGGCTTCCTCGATCTCAACGGCGATACCGGGCGTCGCTTTGGCAGCGTCGGGCTGCCGCTGAGCGAACCCGAAACAACAGTCACCCTGTCACGGTCCAGCGAGACCATCGTCGAAGGCGCCGAGAGCCGCCGCGCCGGCGAACATCTGTCGACGCTCTGCAGCCATCTCGGCATTCGCGGTCAGCACCGTCTGGTGGTCGAACAGTCGATCCCGAGCCATGCCGGCCTGGGCTCCGGCACGCAGATCGCCCTTGCCGTCGCCGCGGCGCTGCGCACGCTCCACAAACTGCCGCTCGATATCGGCAGCGATGCGACCCTGCTCGATCGCGGCGGACGATCCGGCATCGGCATCGCCAGCTTCGAAAGCGGTGGCGTCATTGTCGACGCCGGCAAGGACGACAGCGGCAGGCCGCCTCCGGTCGTGGCGCGACTGCCTTTCCCGGAAGAGTGGCGCGTCATCCTGATCCTCGACCATGGCGGGCATGGACTGCATGGCGATGCCGAGATCGCGGCGTTTCGTTCGCTGCCGCCGTTCCCGGCATCCGGCAGCGGTGAGATCTGCCGGCGGGTGCTGATGGGCATCATGCCGGCTCTTGTCGAGGACGACCTGCCAGCCTTCGGCGCCGCCGTCGCCGCGATCCAGATGCTGATCGGCACCCATTTCGCCCCGGCGCAAGGCGGCGTGTTCACCTCCAGGCGGGTCGAGAGCGTTGCCCACGCTCTCAACGAAGCAGGCGCCGTCGGCATCGGCCAGAGTTCGTGGGGGCCGACAGGGTTTGCCTTCGCCCCATCGCAAGACGCTGCAGTCAGCTTCGTCAGCGCGGTTCAGCAGACAGTTGAAGACGGCATCGAGATCAGGATCGTCAAGGGCAGGAATTCCGGCGCGAAGATCAGTTCGACCAGACTGGATCTCGTCGGCAGCTGACGGCTGGGCAACACGATCAGGTTCAAGAAGAAAGGCGAGAAATGGCCCGCAAACACATCCTGCACATGCTGACGCCGTTGAAGCATATGAGCCCTTTCGACGTGAACATGGCGCTCGATGCAGGTTTCGACGCCGTCGTCCCCTATGTCCATGTAAGCCTGGGAGAGGTGACAGGCCTCGTGCAGGACGCGATCTTCTCGCGCCCGCCCGATGCGGGCGTCGATACCGGCATTTTTATCGCCGGCAAGGATGCCTCGCTGGCGCTCGACATGTTCGACGCAGCGCGAAAAGCGATGGTGCCGCCTTTCCGGGTTTCGGTATTTGCCGATCCGGCCGGCTCGTTCACCACGGCCGCGGCGATGGTCGCCAAGGTCGAAAAAGCGCTGGAGAAGAAATTCGAGCGCGGGCTGAAAGACACCAGGATCGCTGTCTTCGGCGCCACCGGCGTCGTCGGCTTCTGCACTGCCGTCATCGCCGCCAGGGAAGGCGCGGGGGTGACGCTGGTCGGCCATGACGGCATCGAAAGGGTCAAGCAGATCGCGGCCGAGATCAAAAGCCGGTTCAACATCGCCGTCGATGCGGCCGACGGATCGAGCGACGCCCGCAAGACGAAGCTGGTCGAGGCGAGCCAGGTGATCCTGGCGTGCGCCAAGGCCGGCGTCCAGGTGGTCTCGAAAGCCCAGCTGAAAGGCGACGACCTGCTCATTGCCGCCGACGTCAATGCGGTCCCGCCGGCCGGCATCGAAGGCGTGGCCGTCAATGCCAATGGCGATCCGCTCGAAGCGGCAAAAGCTGTCGGCATTGGTCCGCTCGCCATCGGCAACGTGAAATACAAGGTCGAATTCGGCCTCTTCAAAAGAATGATCGAATCCGAAAAAACCATCACGCTCGATTTCCAGGAAGCATTTTCCCTTGCACGCGAGACTGCCAAATAACGCCGGATCTGTGCTGATCGCGGCGATTTCAGGCCGGGCGCTGGCTGCCGCTGCGCGCCGCGCCGGCTATCGTCCGCTGGTCGCCGATTTCTTTTGCGATACCGACACGGTCGCGCTTGCCGAGCGCGCGACGATGCTGCCGGGCGACCTGCAAGGCGGCATTGACGGCCTGCGCATCATCGAGACGCTTCGGCAACTGGCCGGAGACGACCAGCCGGTCGCCATTGTCCTGGGCTCGGGCTTCGAGCGGATGACGGAGACCGTCGACGAGATCGCGCGCCATTTTCCGCTCGCCGGCAACAGCGGCGCCGCGATCCGCAGGATCAAGGACCCGCAATTGCTGGCTGCCGATTGCGCCGAACTCGGCATTCCGCATCCGGAATTCCGATGGGACCCGCCGCCCGATCCGGAGAACTGGGTGGTCAAGACCGCGGGCGGCGCCGGCGGCGCGCATATCAGACGGGCCGCTGGAGAAACCCCGATATTACAGTGTCAGGCTCCTGGCGGCCGCTATTTTCAGCGTTTCGTTGCCGGTCGCAGCATCTCGGCCCTGTTCGTCGGCGACGGCCAAAGCGCTGACATCGTCGGCTTCAGCCAACAATGGGCGTCGCCTGCCCCGGCAGCGCCCTATCGCTATGGCGGCGCCGTGCGGTTGAGGCGCTTCGATCGCAGACGGGCGGCGACGATCCGCGGCTGGCTTTCAGGTCTGGCGCGTCGCGCCGGCCTGGTTGGATTGTGCAGCGCCGATCTCATTCGCGGGCCGGATGGCTACAAGCTCATCGAGATCAATCCGCGGCCCGGCGCCACGCTCGACATTTTCGACGATGCCGACGCGCCACTGATCGAAGCGCATCTGCGCGCCGCGGCGGGCAAGAAATACCGCCTGCCGCGCTTCGTCGATTCGATGGCGTCGATGGTGACCTATGCGGCGGCGCCGATCGCCCGCTTTCCATCGATTGCCTGGCCTGAATGGACTGCCGACCATCAGTCGCCCGGCACCCGGCTGATCGCCGGCGATCCGGTCTGCACCATCTTCGCGCGCGGTCCGAGCGCCGATCTGACCAGGCGGCTGATCAAGGGACAAGCCAGCCGATTGCAACACCAATGGGAAGGAGACCGGACATGAAAGACGGTTCGGCATTCCTCAACGACAATGCGCAGCGCATCATCGACGGCATGATCGGCGACGCCGAACGCCTGCGTATCGGCGTTTCCACCGGGCCTTTGGGCGAGCGCCTGATCGACGCCGGCGCCAAGGCCGCCGGCGGCGTCGAGGCCGGGCTGCGCATGGCGGAAGCCGCGATGGGCGGCCTCGGCAGCATTTCGGTGTGCATGGACCGTGGGTCGCCAAAATGGCCGTTCACCATCGAAGTGCGGTCGTCGCAGCCGGTGCTTGCCTGCCTGGGCAGCCAGTATGCGGGCTGGAACCTGTCGAGCCAGGATTATTTTGCCATGGGATCGGGACCGGCGCGGGCGCTCGCCCGCGTCGAACCGCTGTTCGAAACACTTTCCTATCGCGATACCGCGTCGTCCGCCGTGCTGATCCTGGAGACGGCCAAACCGCCGCCCCAGGCGATCGTCGAGAAGGTCGGCAGGGCAACCGGACTGGCACCCGAAAAGCTCACCTTCCTCTATGCGCCGACACAAAGCCTGGCGGGCGGCGTGCAGATCGTTGCGCGCGCGCTCGAGGTTGCCCTGCACAAGACCAACGATCTCAAGTTTCCGCTGGACAACGTTGTCGACGGCATCGGCACGGCGCCTATCCCCGCCCCGCATCCGGATTTCCTGACCGCGATGGGCAGGACCAACGACGCCATCATCTATGGCGGCAGCGTCCAGCTGTTCGTAAAAGGCTCGGCGAAAGACGCCAGCGAGCTCGCGGAGCGGTTGCCGAGCCACGCCTCGCGCGACCACGGCCACCCCTTCGCCGAAGTCTTCAAGCGGTTCAAGGGAGATTTCTATGCCATCGATCCGCTGCTGTTCAGCCCGGCCGAAGTGATCGTCACGGCGATCGAGACCGGCGATACGTTCCGCGCCGGCGAGCGTGATCTGCAGATGCTCGAACGGAGCCTCGGTTAGACCATGGCGCTGCAATGGATCGGTCTGTCATCCGCCTGCCGGGGCATTCGTTCCGGCTTCCGTATACCGGTATCCAAGGCCTGACATGATCCCTCGCATCCTGATCGTCAGCGACGTCTCGGACGCCCGCTCCAAGGGCCTGGCGGCAAGGCTGGAGCGGCGTGGCGCCGTGGTCGCAACCGTGCCGCTGGCGGCAATCGCGTTCGACACCGGCAGCCCGAGCGGACTGTCGATCCCCGGCTTCGACGGCGCGCTGCCCGACGCCGTGCTTGTCCGTTCGATCGCCGCCGGATCGTTCGAAGCGGTCACCCGGCGTCTCGGCGTGCTGCACGCATTCGGCAAGCTTTCCATTCCGGTGTGGAATTCCGCGCAGGCGATAGAACGCTGCGTCGACAAGTCGATGACCACCTTCCTCCTGAAGAATGCCGGCGTGCCGACGCCGCCGACATTCGCGGTCGAGGGTCTTGCCATGGCCGAAACGGTCGCCAGACGCGAACTGCCGTTCACGCCGCTGGTGCTAAAACCGCTTTTCGGCGCCCAGGGCCGCGGCATCCGGCTGATCGAAACACTGTCCGACCTCCCCGCCGAGGACGAGGTGAACGGCGTCTACTATCTCCAGCATTACGTGCCGCGTCCTGGCCCTCCTTTCCGCGATTTTCGCGTTTTCGTCTGCGCCGGCGAGGTTTTGGCGATGATGAGCCGCCGTGGCGACGACTGGATCACCAATGTCAATCGCGGGGCGGTGCCCGAACAAGTCTCGGGGCAGGTTTCGGGGCATGGCGAAACCGAACTGGCGGCGCTGGCACGGGCCGCCGCCGCCGCTATCTCAGCGGATTTCGCCGGCGTCGATATCGTGCCGGCGGCAGACGGCAAGCTGTTGGTGCTGGAGGTCAACAGCATGCCCGCCTGGTCCGGGCTTCAATCGGTGGTCGCGGTCAACATCGCCGATGCGATTGCCGACGCGCTGCTGAAATTCCTGGCTGATCGCCCAGCTGATCACCCAGAGGCGGCGGCGCGACCCTACCGCCTCACCGCGCCGGCGAATTCGTGACCGACGGCATGGCGCATTCGCGAGAACGCCTCCGGGCTGCCTACAAGGACGCCTGCCGGATGGAGATCGAGGCGCTGAAACCGGGCAACGTCCATCTGTTCGCCGACGGGCACGGCATGTCCGCTGCCCAGTTCATGACCAGCGCCGAGGTCTCGTCCGTCCCGCTGACCGATCCGCGCCTGCCGGTCGGACGGCGCATGCTGGAAGCGGTCCGCGCGACACGCCTGGCGGTCCAGACCAATACCAATCTCGGTATTATCCTTCTGGCAGGGCCCCTGCTATGCGCCGCTGAAATGGCGGGCGCCCAACTGCCCGACAATCGACTGCCTGACAATCGCCTGCGTGACAATGTCGACGCGGTGCTGCGCGCGATGAGCATGGACGATACCAGGGCGGTGTTCGAGGCGATCGTCGCCGCCTCGCCGGGCGGCCTCGGAGAGGCGGCGAACGATGTGCGGCAGGAGCCAAAAGTTCATCTGCTCGAAGCCATGCGCGAGGCGGCCGACCGCGACATGATCGCCCGCCAGTATGTTACCGGTTTCGGCGACGTGTTCGGCGCCGGGCTTGCGGCTCTGCAAGCCGCCTTGGCGCGCGGCGAAGTAGGCATGTGGCCGACGGTGTTCGCCTATATGGCGTTTCTCGCCGGCTTCCCGGACAGTCATGTGGTGCGCAACCATGGTGCTGAAGTTGCAAATCAGGCGCGGCAAGAAGCCCTTGCCGTTGAAGCGGCGCTGCATGCCAGCGACGACGAGACGTCACGCATTCGTCTGCTCATGGAGTTGGACCGCCGGCTGAAGGCGGACAAGGTCAATCCCGGCACCTCGGCCGACCTGACCGTGGCTACTCTTTTAGTCCACACTCTCGGCGTTCAGCTTGCATAATCGCAACGTTGGTGGTTGACTTTCAGGAGCGGAAGCTGGGCTTCCGCGGCTATCCAGCCAACCGGTCCGGATCCCCGGGCGCTGCCAACAAGGATAGCTGTCCATCGAGCGCTCGCTCGGTTCGCGGCGTCTTTGGACACCATAACTGTGTCTTGGAGGAAAATTGGCATGGCAAAGATCTCGAAAGTAATGGTCGGTGAATCGCTGGTAGGAGACGGCAACGAAGTGGCGCATGTCGACCTGCTCATCGGCCCACGGGGGAGCGCAGTCGAAACAGCATTTTGCAACGCGCTGACCAACAACAAGGACGGCTTTACCTCCCTTTTGGCGGTGATCGCGCCCAATCTTCAGTGCAAGCCCAACACCGTGATGTTCAACAAGGTCACGATCAAGGGCGCCAAGCAGGCGGTGCAGATGTTCGGCCCGGCCCAGCATGCGGTCGCCAAGGCCGTGCAGGATGCCGTCGCCGAGGACATCATTCCCGCCAACGAGGCGGACGACCTGTTCATCTGCGTCGGCGTTTTCATCCATTGGGACGCCGCCGACGACGCCAAGATCCAAAAATACAATTATGAAGCGACGAAAGAAGCCATCCAGCGCGCGGTCTCGGGAACGCCAACCGCCGCCGAGGCCACGGCCAAGCGGGATCAGGTGAAGCATCCGTTCGCGGCTTAGACAAGAGACAGCCCCGCACAGGCAAAACCCTCCGCGGAGCCGGATGGTCTGTTGCGTCGCCTGAAAAAGCTTCTGGGCCTTTAGAGCATCGGACCCCAAAACCTGCCCTCGGAATTGACCCGAGGGTTGGGAACCGGTTTTGGGAAATCCGATGCTCCAGCAAAGAGATAGAGCGGCGAGACGATCGACTTGAGAGTTCGCCGCTCTAGATCCAAGGTACGGTTTCCGAGACCGAAGTTCGAGGTTGCCGCGAATGTCAGGTGCCAAGCGTTGCGAGGTGCCCCGGCGTGAGCGTGCCGTCATGCAGCGAGGTCGCAACCAGCGCCGCGGCGATACCGAGCGATGAAAGGGCGCGAATGTCAGCCTCGTTGCGCACTCCGCCGGCCGCGATGACGGAGCGGCTTCCAGCCCTCGCCTTGATCGCCTCGAGCCGCGTGAAATCGGGACCGGAGGCGGAGCCGACCTTGGCCAATGTCATGACGATCAATTTTTGCGGCCAAAGTGCCGGCTCATCGAGAAATGATGCCGGACCGCGAAACCCGTCGTCGAAGAAATCCAGCGACAGGATAAGCTCCGGATGATCGCAAAAACGCCGCAACAGCGCGTCGTCCTGCTGCGATTCGGATCCCAGAATCGGGCAAAGCCAGGGTTCGGCAAGTGCTGCCGAAAGTGTTTTCTCGTCGGCGAAGCCGGCATCGACCCAAAGCTCGGGCGGCTCCGCCATCGCCTCCAGCCGGGCAAGCGCGGCACTGTTTGGCGTTCCGCCTTCGATGGCATCGAGATCGGCGATATAGAAGGTCGGAAAAGGGTAAAGCCGGCGCAGACCCTCAGCGACCGCAACGACATCGGAAGTTTGGCTGAGCGGCGTGACGATCGGCCTGTAGCGATCGCGTTTTCCTTGCTGGGCGCGCACCACCTCGCCGCCTTTCAGGTCGAGAACCGGGATGATACGCAACGTTCTTTTTTCTCGCTGACCAACTGCCCTGACCAACTCTGATGAAAGCTTGAAGCGTGGAAAAAAGAAAGAGCATCGTTGCCGGCTTCGATATTGGCGGCGCCCATCTGAAGGTGACGCGTGCGCAAGACGGCCGCATCGTCGAGGCTGTAACGATCGCCACGCCGCTTTGGCTAGGGCTCCATACCCTGACTTCGGCATTCGAGGAAACGGCCCCGATCTATGCCGGCGCCGATCTCAACGCATTCACCATGACCGGCGAACTGGCTGATATCTTTCCGTCCCGCGATGCCGGCGTCGCGGCCTTGCTGGATGAGATTTCAACGCGGGTCCCAGGCGAAAACTTGATCTATGCCGGACCGTCCGGATTTGTCGGGGTCGAGCAGGCAGCGCGGCTGAGCGCCGACGTCGCCTCTGCCAACTGGCATGCGACAGCGTCATTGGTGGCGAAACTCGCCGGCGATGCCCTGTTCGTCGACATGGGATCGACCACCACCGACATCATCGCCATTAGAAATGGCGCCGTCGCCAATGACGGCTACACCGATGCCGGACGGCTGCTGAGCGGCGAACTGGTCTATACCGGCTTCACCAGGACGTTCCTGTTCGGCGTCGCCTCGTCGGCCCCCGTCCGCGGCAGGCTGACACCGCTGATGAACGAGTATTTCGCCTCGATCACCGATGCGCACCGGATCCTCGGGGTGCTCGACGAAAAGGACGACAGGCACGCTTCCGCCGACGGCAAGGAAAAGACCGTCGATGGCTCGATCGCGCGGCTGGCGCGCATGATCGGGCGCGACGCCGCCGAGCTGACCCTGCCGGAATGGCATGAAATCGCGCGCTGGTTCAGCGAACAGCAATTGCGCAAGATCCACGACGCAGCGTCCCTGGTTGCCGGGTCCCTGGTTGCCGGGGCCGTTGCCCAGGATGCGCCGATCGTCGGCGCCGGAATCGGCCGCTGGCAGATCAGGCGGCTAGCCGAACGCATGGAACGCCGCTTCGTCGATTTCGCCGAAATCATCCCCGCAGATGACACCGTTCGCAGCGAAGCCAGTAGCGTGGCGCCCGCGTCAGCGGTGGCGCTGCTGGCGGGATCTCAATCGTAGGTGCTCTATGATGGCCATCCGATCAATTGGGGAGATGAGATACCGCCGTGGAATTGGCCCGGCTTGAAAGATCTCAACCCGTACCAGCGCATCCAAAATCGGACCGCGCGCAAGCTCGCAACAGGGTGGAAAGCTGACGTTCGGCATCCGCTCGGCGCATGTCCGGTCCGCGCCTGATATCGGCCATTGAGGTGACCGTTGCCACTGCCTGAAAGCAGACATTGTTGGCGACCATTCGGGAGGTCGCGGGTGCGCCATTTCTTGACATTCCCGGCGCTTCTCCGAAGCTGACCTTCGCGCAAAGGCTCGAGTCGACCCGTTGTGAAAGTTCGTTCGCCCTCGGCTGAACTCACGCCCATGACCCGCGCCGGTCATAGCTTGTGCCAGCGTGAAAGTCGCGAAACGAAGCAGATGAGACAGCAGCTGTGGGAGATCGGCGCCAGCCGGCCCAGTAGGTTTGCCCGCTATTCGGCTATGGCGGATTTTCCGCAGTCGGATACCTACCGTAAGCGTCGGTCGACACAGCTATATGCAAATGGATGCTATACACCGTAGCCCTCACTGAGCGCCCGCAAGCTCCAAAGCTCCAATCCAATGCTGCTTGTCCTCGGCAATGGCAAATTTCTCCTTGCGCTCGCGGTCCAGCGTCCAACCGGGCGTCATCTGCTGGGCTTCCTCAAGTTCGTGTTGGGCAAGGTTGAGAAACTTCTTCTTCTCGGGATCTTCGACCGTCTCGCTCAGGCGCGCATAGCTGGCGGCCAGGTGCAAGGGTACGCGCGGCTCCGGTTCTTTCATACTCAAAAGGGACGTTACCGACTGGCTGTAGTCACGCGCATGGAAATAGGCCGCGCCCAAACACCAGAAATACCATTCCGGGTGACCGGCATTCATCCGCATCGCCCGACGGATCTGTCCGGCCGCTCGCAGCGCTTCGGCCCTACCCAGATAAGCCAGAAGATCGGCATGGAGGACGAGCAACCCTGGGTCCGCGGGGCCGCTGTTTTTGTTCAACTTAAGCGCTTGGTCGTAAGTAGCAATTGCCTCGCAGAGAAGCTCATTGCTCTCCTCTGCCCGGCCATGAAATTCAGCGAGACCCGCCTTGGCATGAAGGACCATGGCATAGCCCCAGAGATTGTAGTAATCACGGGGATTTTCGTTCTTAGCCCTCAGGGCTTTTTGATCAGCAAGACGCAGCTGCTCATCGGGATCATCGCTCAAAAGGTCCTGATATCGGACAAGATGCACATAAGCGATATCGCCAAGGGCCTGCCAAAAATCCGGTTTCACCTCTAACGCACGCTCAAACTGTTCCTGCGCCATCTGCATCGATTCGCGAGTATGCCGGTTCAGGAACTCCCGCCCCTGTCTATAGTGCTCGAGTGCCTGGCTGCTTCTATCGGGTTTTGCTTTTGCTTTCGCCATTGGTCCTCTCCACTTACGAGTGAAAGTTTGCGAGCTGGCCTCCGCGCGCGGTTGCACACGGTCTTGGGGGTGACCTGAGGGCCGCTAGGCGCCGGCTATTTGCAAAGCGCGGATCCAGTGCTCCTTGGCCTCTTGAGACGAGAACTTTTCCCGTTGCTCCCGCTCCATGGTCCAGTCCGGGCTCAACTGACGGAATGTCGAAAGCTCCTTCCGCGCCTGGTCGAGAAGGGTAGGTTTGTCCTTATCCGCAGCGGTCTCGCTCAACCGCGCATAACAGGCGGCTAAATGCAGGTGCACGCGCGGCTGAGGGTCCTTCATCCGCAAAAACGTGGCCACCGCTTCGTCGTATTCGTGTGCGTGAAACAATGCCGCGCCCAACGACCAGAGATACCATTCAGGATGGAACGGGTTGATCTCCATTGCGCGATGAATTTGCTCGACACCTCGTCGAGCGGCCGCTTCTCCTTGATATGCGAGGAGGTCCGCGTGCATGACGAGCAGCCCTGGGTCGCTCTGGTTCGATTTGATCGCCAAGTCGTAGGTCGCGATCGCATCGCGCAGGAGTTGGTCGCTCTTCTCTTTTAATCCCTTCTGCTCGGCGGCGCCTGCGCGAGCGTGAAGAACCATTGCGTAGCCCCAGATGTTGTAATAGTCGTCCCTCGCAGCCTGCATCGCGCGGAATGCCATGTCGTTCGCAATTGCAAGGTCCCGATCGGGATCCTGACTCCAAAGCTCCTGGTATCGAACCAGATGCACGTAGGCCAGGTCGCTGAGCGCATGCCAATAGTGCTCATCCAAGGCTAATGCCTTTTCGAACATATCCTGCGCATTATCTATAGATTCCTTCGTGTATTCGTCTAAATATTCGCGGCCTTTCCAATAGTAATCTTTAGCAAGCAGGTTCGAAGTTTCCTTCTCCATTGCTTGCTCTTCCTCCGCGAAGCGCACCTCAACGGAGAGAGATGAAACAATATGCTGCAATATATCATCCTGAACGGAAAACAATTCTGTCATATTGCGGCTGTAGCGTTCGGCCCAGATATGTTCTCCTGTCGTGGCATCGATAAGCTGCGCGTTGACGCGGAGGCGGTCGGCATCACGTTGCACGCTTCCCTCAAGGATATAGCGCACGCCAAGCGCGTGGCTAATCTCTTGGGTCGTTGCCGTCCTATCCTTGTAGGCGTTGGCAGAGTTGTTCGCTACGACGAACAGGTTCTTGAACTTCGCAAGGTCGGTGGTCAGGTCGTTCGTTAGACCGGAACTGAAGTAATCATAATCGGGATTTCCTCCAATATTTTGTAGCGGCAGGACTGCGATTGAAGGGCGGTCGGGCCGCGAAGCCTGCGGCCTCATGACGCCAAATGAATCAAAGACTTGCGGGCGAAATAACAGTAGCGGCACGGCTATTGCCGCAACCGCGGCCAGTACCGCGCCGACAGCGGCTGCCCGCCGGACGGCCCGACGCGTGCGAAGTCTGCCGATCAGCCGCGGGCGCTCCGTCAGCACCTGATAAACCTGCATCGGCTCGGCGATGTTTTTCAGTTTCCGGCGACCGAGGTCAAGAAATCCGACTTCAAGCTTGTTCCGCACCTGGCGGTAGACATCGCTCGAAATCAAGACAGTCCCCGGGCTGGCCTGAGCCTGAAGCCGGGATGCGATATTCACGCCGTCGCCCTGCAGACTGTCGCCTTCGACTACAACGTCGCCCAGATGGATTCCGATACGCAGGAGCATGCGGCGGCGCTCTTCCAACTGTGCATTTTCGCGCGTCAGACTTGATTGGATCTCCAGCGCGCAGCGGGAAGCCTCTACGGGGCTGGGAAATTCAGCGACAAAGCTGTCGCCCGCTCTGCCGAAGACTCGGCCCTGATGGAGTGCGACGAGGCGATGTACGATTTCCAGGTACGAATGGAGGAGCGCTAGCGTTGCTTCCTCTGCCTCCTCGACCAAGCGAGAGTAACCGACCACGTCGGCGGCAAGGATAACGGCGAGCTTCCGCTGCACCTGCTCCATGCGTGCCCCATAAGCACCACGCCTCCACAGGTGCGGTGCGGTGATCCCCCAGCCCGACTGCGGGAAATCAGCCAATTATAACTTTAGATGAAGCTTATACTCCGGCACAAAACGTTGCAAGCTGCGTAAAGGAGCGCCCAACGCCCTCCTCCTCCACGCCACCTTCTCGTGTGACGACAATCAGGACCCAAAGATCCTCGTCCCGAAGACTTGAACGCCGGCCATGCCGCGACCCCATTGCACGCCTTTTGGTCCCTCGCAGCTACGCGGACAGGTCGGTTCCTACGTCCGCTCTGGCCAAAGAACCTGACTTCCGAGCGGATGGCTGCATAGGTCATGAAATGGCGCTGCCCGGCCGCGCGCCACAGATAGTGGCAAAAAGGCGCTGGTCCGCGCTGGATGGCTGCAAAGGGTGGTCGACTCCGGCCGCTGCGCAAGGTCCGCTGTGGAGAAGCGCCTTGAATGTCGCGAATTGGCGCGATCGAGCCGGCCGGTGCATCGCGCCAGCAAGCTGGATTGCGACGCCTGTGCCCTGAAGCCCCGCTGTTGCCCGAAGGAGCCGGCGCGCAAGGTGCTGCGCTCGATCTATGAGGGCGCGCGCGACATGGCCCGCGACATCGCCAAGACCGACGCCTACCAGATCTCACGCTATCAGCGGAAGAAGGTGGAGATGCTGTCGCGCACCTCAAGCGCATCCTGAAGCTCGATCGATTGCGATTGCGCGGCCCCTGTGGTGCCCGCGATGAGTTCCACCTTGCAGCCATCGCCCAGAACCTCAGGAAATTGGCCAAGATCTGCACCCTCGGGACACCCATCCGAGCCACTTAGGGAGGTCGCGTCGACCTTAATCAAGACGCTTCGGTGCGAGTGGATCCACGGCTTCATCGCCAACTTCTTCAACACTATCCGCCGATACCGTTGAAAAAGTCCGTGACCAAGCGCAGGATTGTTCGTCGTCTCCGCGTGGCTTGATCGCGGCGGGGGAAAGCCGCCCAGCTAGTCAACGTCAGGTCACGACGCGTTGAAGGCACTGGCAGAGGCCAGCACAAGCGAGCACTAAACCACGCTGCGGGCGACGAGCATACCTGCTACGCCGGC
This sequence comes from Mesorhizobium sp. WSM4816, assembly GCF_055811535.1. Taxonomy (NCBI): domain Bacteria; kingdom Pseudomonadati; phylum Pseudomonadota; class Alphaproteobacteria; order Hyphomicrobiales; family Phyllobacteriaceae; genus Mesorhizobium; species Mesorhizobium sp. WSM4816. Next base: position 161,020 of record NZ_JBVVQR010000011.1, read on the forward strand.
GCATCGACCGATCGCAACTGAACGGAGGTGAACAATGAGCACGACACGTCCAGCCGGGCCAATAGCCGGCAGAATGATGCTTCATGCGCTGGCGCGGAACTGGTGGCTGATCCTGCTGCGCGGCATCTGTGGGATTCTGTTCGGCGTGCTGACCTTCATCTGGCCGGGTATCTCGCTTGTGACGCTCGTCCTGCTCTACGGCGCCTATGCGCTCGTCGACGGCGTGCTGGCGCTCATTGCAGCCATCAAGGGCGGGGCGCCGGCGCCGCGATGGTGGATGGCGCTGGTCGGCGTGCTCGGCATCCTTGCGGGTCTGGTCGCGATGGCCTTGCCGGGCATGACCGCGATCGTGCTTGTCTTGTTTATAGCCGGCTGGATGATCGCCACCGGCGTCATGCAGATCATCGGCGCGATCCGGCTCAGGAAGGAGATCGACAACGAGTGGTGGCTGGTCGCGGCGGGAGCGCTATCCGTGCTGGTCGGCGCGATCATCGCGATAGCTCCGGGCGCCGGGGCGCTCGGTCTGCTCTGGGTCATCGGCGCCTATGCCATCGTCTTCGGCGTGATGCTGGTCGGGCTGGCGTTCCGGCTGCGCAGGCACAGCCATGAGGGCCACGCCCATGGGGCGGCCGCATAATGCCGGACCCGCTTCCCTCCCGGAACGAAGGCGTGGCGAAGTCGGCCGTCCGCGACTTTGTCGCGAGGGTGACGAAGGACGGCGGCCCGGACTGCGTGCCGCCGGCCGAACGCATCGCGCCAACCTTGACCGCTACCAGATGGTCAAAGGTTGGCTCGACAAGAATGGCAATCTGCACGAGAAAATCTACGACGTCGCATGGTCGGGCGACCGCAAGCCAGGCGGCGACGGCAAATTTCGTTCGGTAGGCAGCACCGTCGATGTGGAGAATGCGACCTGGACGAATACGATCGGCGCGCCCGAGCTCATCAAGGTGTGGAAAGACCCGGAGTTCGACCCGAGGTTGCCCGCCCTCTACTGCGACCGAGTGATCGAGATCCCGACGCCGCGCCGGACTGCCTACGATACCAAGCGATATGGGGTCGACTCTCTGCCGGGGACAGCAATGACGATCACCGAGCGAGCCTACACATCGCCGATCTGGTACACGCCGCTGACCTCGCGCGGTGTCGCAATTCACCCCTTTCCAGACCTTCTTCCAACAAAACAGGAAGGCCTGGCTTGGGTCATGAGTGCTGGTTCGGCTGAACGTTCGTTTCCGAGATGCTTATTGGCGGCAGGAAGGTCCGGTCAGGGTCAGGAATACCGGTTCCGCCGAACGTCAGATAGTGTCCTGAAGGTTCTGCAAAAAGCTCTGGAGAGAGAGCAGCCCTTACTCTGAGGCGAGGGGCGGCCATGGCGCGCTGGTGACGTTGCGATCACCGATTCCCGTGGAAGGGTAAGTGCCATGACCAAGCGAGACGTTAGACTGAGCAGAG